>DAOTXG010000035.1:0-6933 GCA_034435515.1 Anaerolineales bacterium | reverse complement strand
TTGCCCAGCGTGCCGATGTTGCCCAGCGTGCCGATGTTGCCTAGCGTGCCGATGTTGCCTAGCGTGCCGATGTTGCTCAACTCGCCAATGTCACGCAGCTGGCCGGTCTCTTCGTTGACCTCCGGCGCGAAGAGGAAAAGTGTGTAATCGGGCCCCGGGCTCGAGAGGGTGACGATGAGCGTGGAGGCGGGTTCTGGGACGTTCACCCGATACCAGTTGGCGGTGGTCGTGTTGGTGATGACGCCCGTGATTAAATCGCCGGCGCTGACTGCCGAGGCCGTGCCGCGCGAGTCGTTGACCGACCCTGGACCGAACAGCACGAGCGTGAAATCGGCCGTGGCGTCCCCGTTGTATTCGCCGACGAGGAGCGTGTGAGCGCCGGAGACGGAGAGGGTTTGAGAGAATTCGACAGAATTTCTTCCTACAAGCCCAGCCGCTTGGAGCAGGCCGCCATCCGGAGCATGCAACTGGACCTTCGGGTCGAAGAAAGAGTTGTTTTCGGTCAAGCGGATCACGACCTGATCCCCGCTGCTTGCGGTGAAAGTGTAAGCCAGCATTTCGGTGAACTGTGAAATGCTGCCATACGCTGTCCGGCTGTAGGCGATGGGCGAGGCCCGGCCCGGGCTCCGGGTGCGCTGAAGATGGAGCCGGTAAGCGCCGGTGTTCTGCCCACTGTTGTCCCCGACGAAGAGACTGTAGAGGCCCGAGGTATCCAGGAAGCATGTGTTTTCGGCGAACGGGTCGCCCGACCACGAGCACCGCAGGGTGCCGTCAGGGCGATAGAGCCACCACGCCGGATAGAAGGCCGAGTTAGAAATGTCCCGCAATCTGATCAGCACCGTGTCGCTCAAGGTCCCTGTGAAGGTATAGACGCTCATCGCCGGAGCGAACGTGATCGCGCCAGCGGGGGTGTCGCCAAAATCCAGCCGTATGGCGTTGGCGGGATTGTTAGTGCGCTGCAGGTAGAGGTGATAACTGCCGGCCACGTCGCCGCCGTAGTCGCCCACCAGCAGGGTGTACGCGCCAGCAGTGTCCGATATGCACAGGCGCTCGGCGAATGGGTCGCCGATGTCGGAGCACAACAGCGTGCCGTCCGGCCGATATACACGGAGTTCTGAGTAGAACGTGGAGGCGGAGGTATCCAGCATCCGCACCAGCACGCGGTGGCCTGCCGCCGCCGTGAAGGTGTAGGCGTTCATCGCCAGGGGCGGGGCAAGCGTGTCGCCGGCGACGGCATCGCCGAAGTTCAGGGGAGCAGGGTTAGCCGGGTTGTTGGTGCGCTGCAGGTGCAACCAGTAACTGCCGGGCAGGTCGCCGCCGGAGTCGCCGACCAGCAGGGTGTAGGCGCCGGTCAGGTTCGGCGCGCACAGGTCCTCGGCGAGCGGGTCGCCTGCCCGCGAGCACAGCAGAATGCCATCCGGGCGGTAGAGCCACCACGCCGGGTAGAACGCGGTGCTGGAAGTGTCCAACATGCGCACCAGCACGCGGTCATTCACCGCCGCGGTGAAAGTATAGGCGTTCATTGCCGGGGGCAGGGTGAGCGTGCTGCTGACGGTCTCGCCAAAGTTCAAGAGCGTGGCATTGGCCGGGTTGTTCGTGCGCTGCAGATACGCCCGATAGTTGCCGGGCAGGTCGCCGCCATAATCTCCCACCAGCAGGGTGTACGCGCCAGCGGCGTCCGGCGCGCACAGGTACTCGGCGAGCGGGTCGCCGATGTCAGAGCACAACAGCGTGCCATCCGGCCGATACACCCCCAGTTCGGGATAGAAAGTGGAAGCGGGGGTGTCCAGCACTCGCACCAGCACCCGGTCGCCAGCCGCCGCGGTGAAGGTATAGGTGTTCATCGCTGGGGGCAGGGTGAGCGTGCCGCTGACGGCCTCGCCGAAGTTCAAGGGCGTGGCATTGGCCGGGTTGTTAGTGCGCTGCAGATACACCCGATAGTTGCCTGGCAGGTCGCCGCCGTAGTCGCCCACCAGCAAGGTGTACGTGCCCGCGGCGTCCGGCGCGCACAGGTACTCGGCGAGCGGGTCGCCGATGTCGGAGCACAACAGCGTGCCATCCGGCCGATACACCCGCAGTTCGGGGTAGAAAGTAGAAGCGGGGGTGTCCAGCACGCGCACCAGCACCCGGTCGCCGGCCGCCGCAGTGAACGTATAGGCGTTCATCGCCGGGGGCAGGGCCAGCGTGCCGCTGACAGTGTCGCCGAAGTTCAAGAGAGTGGCATTGGCCGGGTTGTTGGTGCGTTGCAGGTATAAACTGTAACTGCCCGCGTCGTTGTCTCCAAGGTCCCCTGCGACCAAGGTAAAAGTCTGAGCGCCTACGCCATCCAGCGGACAAAGAGTCTCGGCCAAAGTGCTGCCCGATGCGGAACATAATGGGGTGCCAGCAGGACGATTGACTCGAAATTGTGGAGAGAAAGCGGAGTTAGAAGTGTCCAACATGCGGATCAGGACTCTGTCGCCCGCAGTCCCTTCAAAAGTATAAGTGATCACCTGGCCGGGAATGGATATCGTCCCTGTCACGACCTGGCCGTAAGCAATAGAACCGCCGCTCTGCGCCGCCACGGGAGCGCTGTCGGCCGCCAGAAAAACGGCCAGCCAGGCTACGCCGCCGAACAAGGCGAACACAGTAATCCAGCGCGCTTTCATGGAGCGTTCCTCCCATCCCGGCGAATGAGCCAGGCTTTCACAAACACAGCCGCTTATGCGGTCAGGCCAATTGCTGGCGCAAGGCGCGCGCGGCGGTCAGGTCTATCGCCGCCTCCAGCCGCTCGAACACGGCCAGGCTGCGGTCCAGCGCCGCCAGCGCCGCCTCGCGCTTCCCCAGCGCGGCGTAGGCCCGGGCCAGGGCCAGCCGGCTTTGCGACAACTCGTATTCGTCGGCTAATTCTTCGAGGATGGCGACGCTCTCGGCCAGGATTGCCTCGGCCTGCTCAAACCGGCCCTGTTCCACCGCAATCTCGCCGAGCACGCGGCGGGCGATGCCTTCTTCGCCGCGCATGTCCAGTTCACGCGCCAGACTCAAGGCTTGCTGGGCTTGCTGGTCGGCTTCGTCCACCTCCCCCTTAAGCAGAGCAATGCGAGCCAGATGGCGATGCATCTCCGGCAGGAAGTCACGCGCCTGGGCCTGTTCGAAATAACGCTGACTGGTGAGCAGGTGCTCACCGGCTGTCTCCAGTTCGCCGCGTCGGATGAACGCCGCGCCCAGGTTATTGTGCAGCGCGCCGAGCACGTACGCCGAGCCGCCAATTTGCTCCATGGCATGAAGAGCGGCTTGATAAAAGCTCAGCGCTTCGTCCAGGTCGCCGCGCTTCAGCAGAATCTCGGCCAGGTTGTTGTCGGCAAAAGCGCGATTGTAGACGTCGCCCATCTGCTCAAAGAGGACGCGCGCCTGCCGATAGTGCTGCTCGGCCTCCGGCCATCGGCTCAGGCCGAAAAAGGCCCGCGCAATCTGATTATGGGTGATGGCCTGACCGTTGATGTCGCCCGTTTGCTGATAGAACGCGAAGGCCTGCTGGAAGTGGGTGATGGCGGCTGTGCTCTGGCCGTGCGACACCGCAATGTGCCCAAGCAGGTTATTGGCCCGCGCCGAGGCGGTGATCGCGCCAAGTTTCTCTGCAATGCGCAGCGCGTCCTGGCAGTGTTCCAGGGCGCGGTCCAGGCGGCCCTGGCGCGTGTGGATCAACCCGGCAGTGAGCAGCGCCTCGGCCGCTTCGCTCGTCTCCTGCCCGGCCAGGACCTCTAAGGTGCGCTGGACCCAGTCCAGGGCCGGGGTATATTCGCCGCGCAGCTCGTGCAGGCGGGCCAGCCAACGGCTGGCGTGGGCTTGCGTGTTGACGTCGCCGCGCTCGAGGGCCAGCCCGCGCGCCCGGTTCAAATGTTCCTGAGCGGAATCGTACTGGCCGGTTGTCGTCAGCAGTTCGCCGAGCGCAACGTGGATGGCAAGACGGTGTTTGGCAGTTTCCGCCGGCGGCAGGCGCTCCGCGCACTGCAACGCCTGGGTGAAATGCTCAATCGCCGTGGCGTTGGCGAATAAGGCTTGCGCCTGTTGCCCGGCCAGCGCCTGGTACTTCAGGGCGCGCGGCCAATCCTGCCCCAGGAAGGCGTGGCGGGCGATGAGCGGCAGGGCGCTGGCGGCGTCGGCGTCGCTTCCCCCGTAGCGGGTCTCCAGATACGCGGCGATTTTGCGATGATACTCCCGGCGCGTGCGCGCCAGCAGGGTCTCGTAGCAGACCTGCTGCATCAGGCTGTGTTTGTAGGCATACACCAGTTCTGGCGCGCGCTGAGTTTCCAGGATGATCTCGTATTGCATCAGGCGGGCGAGGCGTGGATTCAACTCCGCCTCCGGCTCCGGCGTGACCGTCGTCAGCACGTCAAAGGCGAAATTGCGCCCAATCACCGCGGCGACCTGCGCCGTGCGCCGGGGCGGTTCGTCGAGTGAGTCGAGGCGCGCCATCAAGACGCCCTGCAAGGTGTCGGGGACTTGAACGGACGGCGCCTGATCACTGACCTGCCACTGGCCGGCTTCGTCTCGGGCCAGCAGGCGCTTGTCTATCAGGATGCGCAGCATCTCTTCGAGGTAAAGCGGATTGCCTTCGGTCTGATCGAGGATCAGGCTGCGCAGAGCGGCCGGCAGGGCCTCCAGTGGGACGAGATGGGCCAGTAACTGCTGGCTGGCGTCCGGCGTCAGGCTCCGCAGCGCCACGTCAGTCGTGCAATGCGGGAACTCGCGCATGGCCTTCTCGCGCACCTTCCAGCAGCCTTTCGTGCGTTCCTCCCGATAAATCAGGATGAGCAGTAACGGCGCGCGGTCCGCGAGCGGCAGCAAATATCCCAGCAGGTCCAGCGAAGCCGGGTCCATCCAGTGAATGTCGTCCAGGACGACGACGAGCGGTTCCATTTTGGACGGGGCATACGCCTCTAGCACGCGGCGGAAGGCCAGGAAGGTGCGCCGCTGCAGCGCCTCGGCGTCGAGGTGGCGCACTTTTTCAAGTTGCGCCTCGTCCAGCGGCAGATCTAGAAATTTCAAGATGTAGGACAGGGTGGCCTGCTCTTCTTCCCCTGGCAGTCGATCCCCGATCGCCGCGCGCACCCTGGCCGCCGCGACCTGCCCGCCGTCTTCTGGACGCAGGCCAACCAGTTCCCGCACGACCTCACGGAAGGGCAGGTAGCTGATGGACTCGGTGTACGACAGGCAGCGGCCTTCGACCCAGTGGAGGCCGTCCCTGCGCTCCGCGCGCAGACGTTCGCGCAGCTCGGCGACCAGGCGCGACTTGCCCAACCCCGCCTCGCCGGTGAGGGAGAGAATCTGCCCCCGCCCATTGAGCACGTGGTCGGCGACGGCGAGCAGCTGTTGCCACTCGGCCTCGCGCCCGACCAGCGGGGCGTGAAGCCCTTCCAGGCCGCGCACGGGCTCGGGGATGGCGCGCGGCCTGTCCACGGTGAAAAGGCGGAAGGGGGCGGTTTTGCCCTTGAGGGTGACAGACCGAGGCGGGGTGACATGGAACAGTCCGCGCGCTTTGCGCATGACGTTGCTGCTGAGGGTGATGCTGTCGGGCGCCGCCGCCGACATCAGCCGCGCGGCCAGGTTGACCTCGTCGCCCATCACGGTGTATTCGTGCCGCCAGTCCGTGCCCATGTAACCGGCGAAAGCAAACCCGTAACTGATGCCCACCCGTTGGCTCAACGGCGGCAGGCCGTCGGCCGATAAAGCACGGTTGATGCCGGTCAGCGCCGCCTGCATCTCCCAGGCCGCGTGCACGGCGCGCTCGGCGTCGTCTTCGTGGGCGACGGGCGCGCCGAAGAAGGCTAACAGCTTGTCGCCGTGTTCGTACAGGTCAATTTTGTTGATGACGCCGCCGAAATGCCGGAGGGCCTCGTCCATGGCGACAATGTAAGGATTGAGCGCGGCGACGATGCGGGCTTCCTGGCCGACTCCCAACCGGTCGGCGATCTCGCCCAGGCCGACGACGTTGGCGAACAGGACTGCGACCAGCCGGTGCTCGCCTTCGAGTTGCGGCGCGCGCGTGTCCTGGCTGAGGCGCGCGAGCACGCCGGCCGGCAGATAGGGGGTCATGGCATCCATCAGTTTGACCAGTTGGCGCAGATTGTCGAGCGTCGGTTCCGCAAAATGCGGCCAGAGACCGGCGTCGGGCTGGGGCGGCGCCGCCGTTGGCGCTTCGCCTGCCAGGCGTTCGACGACGAAGTACCCCTCGGGGCCGGGCGTCGTCTGGCAGGGCAGCCCCAGCGCGGCCAGCGTGTTCTGGTCGAGCAAGACCTGCCCGGCTTTAGCCGCCGCCTCCGCCGCCGCCGTCGCGTTCACGTCCGCGCCAAAGAGGGCGTAGCCCATGCCCTGCGCCGCGCCCAGTTCCGCGGCGAAGAACTGCCCGCGGCGCAAGCCGACCTTGATCTGAAGGTGAAAGGTACCCTGCGAGGTCGAGGTCTGGGCGAAGTCGCGCATGGCGGCCTGCATGTGCAAGGCGGCCTGGACCGCGCGGGCCGGGCTGCCCGCGGGCGGTTCGACGAACAGGCCCAGCAGCGCATCGCCCCCGAACGTAATCAGCTGGCCGTCGTGCGCGCGCAGGATATCGAGCATCACGCTGAAGTAGCGGTTGACGATGGCCGTGATCTCTTCCGCGCCCTCGCGCCCGATGCGGTTGAGTTTTTCGGACATGGCGGTGAAGCCACTGATGTCGGCGAAGAGTAGCGTGCCGCGCAGGAACTGGCCGCCGACGCCCCCCGGCCGCGGATCACGCGCCAGGCGCTGGACGAGATAGGCCGGGAGGTGGCTGGCGGTCGTCGTGAGCAGAGCTTTCAGCGAGATGAGGCACTGCGCGAGCAGGCGCGGCGAGGGAGCGTCCTGGTCGTACTGGAGGTCTTCGACGAGCGCGGAGGGCAGGTAGCGGCGGAGGTGATCGAGGTCGGCGGGAGTCAG
>DAOTXG010000034.1:0-8854 GCA_034435515.1 Anaerolineales bacterium | reverse complement strand
TGGTCACGCGCGAGGACGACGACATGGTGCACGCCATCGAGCGCGTGCTGGGCGCAAAACTGGAGCGGCGCACGCTGCCCGGCTTTGACTACGCCGCGCCCGCGCCGCCGCGCGAGAAAGAGTCCGCCCGCGCGCCGCGTCGGGCCAACCGGCCCTCGGCGCATCGCGAACCCACCGGGCGCAGCCAATCCGGGCGGCGCGGGCGCGGCGTAGTCAAAGCCGGGCAGCGTGCGCCGCTCCAGTTTTGCGCCCAGCACGCGCTCGATGGCGTGCACCATGTCGTCGTCCTCGCGCGTGACCAGCGTAAAGGCGTCGCCGGTTTTGGCCGCGCGGCCCGTGCGCCCGATGCGATGGGTATAGGCGTCGGCCGTATCGGGCATGTCGTAGTTGACGACGTGCGAGATGCTGGACACGTCAATGCCCCGCGCCGCAATGTCGGTCGCCACCAGCACCTGAAACTTCCCCTCCCGAAAGCCATCCAGCGCGGCCTGCCGTTTGTTTTGCGAGAGGTTGCCCTGCAAAGACGCCGCCGCCAAGCCGGCTTTTTTCAAGTGGTCGCCCAGGCGCTTGGCGCGATGCTTGGTGCGCGTGAATACCAGCACCGATTCCGTGTCGGTATGATAGAGCAATTGCATCAATAAGGCGGTCTTGAGATGCGGCGCCACCGGGTAGATGGCGTGCGCCACCGTGGTGGCCGGAGCGATGTGACCAATCTGCGCCGTCACCGGATCGTGGAGGATGTCGTGGGCCAACTGCCGGATGTCGTCGGGCATGGTGGCCGCGAACAAAAGTGTTTGCCGCCGGGCGGGCACATATTTGAGAATCCGGCGGATGTCAGGCAGGAAGCCCATGTCAAACATCCGGTCGGCTTCGTCCAGCACCAACACCTCCAGCTGCGCCAGCTTGACGTTGCCTTGCTTGAGGTGGTCGAGCAAACGGCCCGGACACGCCACCGCGACCTCGACTCCGGCGCGCAATTTCTCAACCTGCGGGCTCAGGCTCACCCCGCCGTAGAGCGTCAGACTGCGCAGGCGGGTCTGTCGTCCGAAATCCCCGACGGCGACGTGAATTTGTTCGGCCAGCTCGCGGGTGGGGGCAATGATCAGCGCG
This sequence comes from Anaerolineales bacterium, assembly GCA_034435515.1. Taxonomy (GTDB): domain Bacteria; phylum Chloroflexota; class Anaerolineae; order Anaerolineales; family UBA6663; genus DATDRS01. The sequence goes on along the minus strand of DAOTXG010000034.1, from coordinate 7,744 downwards.
CGCATCCGGCCCCGCGCCCCTTGCATGAGCCGGTGGAGGATGGGCAGGACAAAGGCCGCGGTCTTGCCGGTGCCGGTCTGCGCCAGGCCCAGCACATCGCGGCCTTCCAGGATGGGCGGGATAGCCTGGCGTTGAATGGGTGTCGGTTCGGTGTAGCCGAGGGTCTGAATCCCCGCCAGGAGGCGAGGGTGGAGATGAAACGCTTCAAAAGTCACGGAGGGCCCTATGGCAAACGCGAGAGAACGCACATTGTATCACAGGTAAAACACACCACCGTCCCCGGCACCGAGTATGCTCACCCAATCCAGGCTGACGCCGATGCCCTCAAAACCCAAGCCTTGCCCCATCCAGAGAGTCAGGGCGCGTAAAGCGCTGCCGCCCCGCCCACGCCTGGCTCGCGCTGCGCGTTCTGCTTCGCTCCAAACGCGTGGCTGACGGCTGACCAGGGATATCTTCTGTGCCTTACAACGTCTCCGTCACCTTCTTCAGCCCTGCCGGCTGGTCGGGGTCAAAGCCTTTCGCCTGCGCCAGGGCCAGGCCGAACAGCTGGCCGGGGATGACGGCGACGAGGGGCGATAGCCATTCCGGTAACCCGCCTGGGAGCGGCAGCGCCAGGTGGGCCTGCTCCAATAACGCCTGATCGTCCGAGATCACGACCAACTCCGCCTCCAGTTTCCGCAGGTCGGCGGCGAGGCTGCGCATATCTTCTTCCACCGCGCCGCCGGGTGCAATGACCATGACGGGGAAACCATCGCGCGCCATGGCAATCGGGCCGTGCCGGAAGTCGGCGGACGAGTACGGCTCAGCCACCACCCGCGTCAGTTCTTTCACCTTCAGCGCGATCTCGAACGCGGTCGCATAGTTGTAGCCCCGGCCAATCACGGCGCACCGGTCGAGATAGCGGTAACGCTCGACGCGCGCCAGCAGCGGCTTGAGCAGGTCAAGGGCCTGCTCCATCCAGCCGGGCAGGTTTTGCAGTTGCGCCAGCAGTTCGCCGTCGTCGGCCAGCAGCGACGACAGCAACGCGAGCGCGGCGAGCGAGGCGGTGTAAGTCTTCGTCGCCGCCACAGCCCGCTCCTCCCCGGCCCGCAGGTTGATCACCTGCCCGGCGGCGGCGGCCAGCGGCGAGCCGGGCCGGTTGGTAATTGCAATCGTCGGCCGTCCCTGCCGGCGCGCTTCGGCGATGACCGCGACGATGTCGGGTGACTGGCCGGACTGCGAGATGCCGACGACCAGCGCGCCCGCGAGCCGGGGCGGGCGGCGATAAAGCGTGAACAACGACGGCGTGGCGAGCGCGACCTGAACCTGGTTGTGAACGCCGAACTGATACTGCGCGTAGCGGGCGGCGTTGTCCGACGAGCCGCGCGCGGCAATGAGGATGTAATCGAACTGGCCGCGCACTTGCCTGGCGATGGCCTCGACGTTGCGCTTTTCATTCTCGAGCAGGCCGCGGATGACCACCGGCTGCTCGGCGATTTCGGTCTCGAGGAGTGACAGTTTTCTTTCCATATTTACAAGCGTTCTTTCAGCGTTGCCGCGGCGGCCTGGACCTTCTTGAGCGCGGCGACGGCGTCGTCCACGCCCTCGCGCCCGGCGCGGAAGATCGCCTCGTCGAGCCACACCGCCTCGCGCTCGCAGGCGCGCTCGGCCTCAGGCAGTTCCATCTGGTCAAACTGGAAGCGTTCGGGAAACGCGCTGGGCACCGGCAGCCTGGAAAGCTGCGGCTGGAAGAGCTCGTAATGGTGCATCGCCTCGTAGCCGGTCCAGCACGGAATACCCTCGGCCTCCAGCGCTGCACACACTGCCTCGTGCTCCGCGCCGAACTCCTCCGGCTTGAGCGCGAAGATATAGCGGTAGAACGAGCGCGTGGTGTGCCGCAGATCACGCTTGAGCAGGCGGACGCCGGGGATCTCGCTCAGACTTTCTTCGAGGTAGCCCGCCATCGCCTCGCGCTGCCGGGCCTGCTCAGGGAAGCGCTCCAGCGCCACGTTGCCGAGCGCGGCCTGAATCTCGGTCATGCGGTAGTTCGCGCCCATCGTGAACGCCTCGCCGTCGCCATGCGGGCGGCCGCAGTCAATGAGGCTGGCGACCCGCGCGGCGAGTTCAGGCGTGCGGCAGAGCAGCACACCGCCCTCGCCTGTCGTCAGCGTCTTCGACGATTGCAGGCTGAACGAGCCAAAGTGGCCGATCGTCCCCGCGCCGCGCCCGCGCCACTTTGCGCCGTGCGCGTGGGCGCAATCCTCGATCACGATCAGGTTGTGTCTTTCGGCCAACGCCATGATCGCGTCCATGTCGGCCATTTGCGCGCCGAGATGGACGACGACGATGGCCTTTGTCTTCGGCGTGATGGCCTTTTCGACGGCCTGCGGGTCAAGACAATAAGTCTCCGGGTCAATATCCACGATCACCGGGATCGCCCCGGCGGCCATCGGCGCGGCGGCGGTGGCCTGAAACGTGTAGGCGGGGACGATGACTTCGTCGCCCCAGCCGATGTCCACCGAGCGCAAAGCCACCTCCATCGTCACCGTGCCGTTCGCCATTGGCACGGCATAGCCGCCGCCTTGCATCTCGGCGAAGCGCCGGGCAAATTCGGCGGTCTGCGGGCCGGGGTAAGGGTAGCCGCCCCAGCGCCCGGATTTAATCACTGCCGTCACCGCGTCAACGTCGCGCTGGTCAAACACCGGCCACGCGGGGTAAGGCTCAGTGCGGGCAGGTTTGCCCCCGAGAATGGCAAGTTCGTTGCTCACAGTCCAGTCTCCCTGTTCTGACGTAAAACGTTCTGCGTAAAGCGTAAGCAGGCAGTTTTACGCTTTACGCTTCACGCTTCACGTTTTACGCTCCCATTCAACAACTCCCTCGTCGTCTCTATCAACCTCTCTCGCAAAGCAAAAGGCTTCATCCCCGCCGTTTCCATCCCCAGCAACACGCCCCCGACGACCGGCGGCGCAGTGAGGCGCACCAGGCGTGCTCCCGGCGCGACGGCATGGATGGTCTCGCGCATCGGTTCGACGAGCAACAGGCCGCCGTCATACAGGCTGCCGACAAGGACCACGTCGAAGTCGAGGGTCTCAAAGCCCAATTGCCGAATGACGCCGATGGCCAGGCTGCCTAACTCCTCCCCGGCCCAGCGGATCACGTCCACGGCGACCTGATCGCCCTCGGCAGCCACTTTGAAAACCAACGGCGCGGCGTTGGCGTCCAGGCGGTAGTGCTGCATGAACAGGCCCTCCAGCATGTCTGCGACGTTCCGCGCGCCCGTGTGCGCCACGAAGGCTTCAGACAGCCGGGTCGGCGGGGCGCGCAGAGACCACGCCCGCCCGATGGCCTGCAGCGCTTTTTCGATCACCTGCCCGGCACCGGCGGCCTCGCCGAATTCGCCCGCCCCCGCCGACACACGGCCCTCGCGGCGATTCACATCCCAACCCCGGCAGTTGCAGCCGGTGCCCGCCACGACTGCTACGCCCCACCCCTGCGCCGCACCCGCGAGCAGACCGATGACCGTATCGTTGACGATCTCGAACGGGGCGCTCAGTCCCAGCGTCGCCAGCGCGCGCAGGTTAGCCTCGCGCTCCGAGGGCCAATCGTACCCGGCGATGCCGAAGCCTGCGCCTGCAATTTCATCCTTAGAGAGGCCAATCGAATCCAGCGCCTGTCTGACCGCCGGGCTGATGGCCTCGCGCATCATCCCTTCGTGCGTCACACTGTGCGGATTGCCTGAACCGCCGAGGCCGAAGCCGACGGCGCGGCCGGACTCGTCGGCGATGAGGGCGTGAGTTTTTGTGCCGCCTACGTCAACGCCGAGAAAGTAACGAGTCAACTCGATTCTCCTTCTTGCTCATCGCGATAACGACGGAAGTCGTTGCTACGATGATAACGACGGAAGTCGTTACTACGGTGGTAACGACGGAAGTCGTTACTATGACGATAATGACTGAGTCGTTACTACGGCGGTAACGACTGAAGTCGTTACCGCAGTTGCGAGGGTTGCGATGATTTCCAGAATTGCGGCAGGTGCGCCCGGTGCGTCTCCAGCAGGTCGTCGAACACGGCCTGCACCTTGTCGGCTGAGGGGCCGAGCGGGTGGGCGAGCAGCGCCTGATAGGCTGCCTGCCGGTCGCCGTGCACCGCCGCCTCGACCGTCAGCAGTTCATACATCTTGACCTGCGCAAGCAGACCAAAGCAGGCCGGGGGCAGCGGTTCGGCGGGCAAAGGCCGGATGCCCGAGCGATCCACGCGAGCCGGCATTTCCAGCACCCAGTCGGCGGGCCAGCCAGGGACTGCGCCGTCCTGCCGCACGTTGACCACGTGCGTCTCGCCCAGGTCATTGTAGTGGGCGTTGAGCAGCTGTGTGGCGACAGTCGAATAGTACGCGCCGCCGCGTTTCATCAAGTCGGCGGGCGGCGCCTTGAGACTCTGGTCGGCGTAATCGCGCAGCAGGCCCTTCTCGATCTCCATGACTTCCTCGGCGCGGGAGGGCGGCCATTTCTCCTGGGCGGCGATCTTCTGGGCAGTGTAATAGAAGTAGCGCAGGTAATAGTTGGGCATCAGCCGCAGCGTCTCAATCGTCTGCGGATCCCATTCGGGGTGCGGGTCGGCCTTGAGCTCGGCGATGAAGCCCTCCATAACGCGCGGCCAGATGTCCTCGCCGTCGAGCGTGAAGCCGCGATGCCACGAGAGATGGTTCAAGCCGAGCGTCTTCAACTCGGCCCGCGCCGGGTCAATGTGCGTCCCTAACTGCCGCTCGACGCTCTCCAGGATGCTCATCTTGGTCGTGATCGGCACGTTGCAGACGCCCACTGCCGGGACCGCGGGCGCTTGGCGGAAGAGCGCCTCGGTGACCAGGCCCGCCGGGTTGGTGAAGTTGACGAGCATCGCCTCCGGCGCGAGTTCCTGCATGTCCCTGGCGATCTTGAGGATAACCGGGATGGTCCGCAGGGCTTTGGCCATGCCCCCTACCCCTGTCGTCTCCTGGCCGATCAACCCGTGGCGGCGGCCCAGATATTCGTCCGCGCGGCGGGCCGGCATTTGTCCCACGCGCAGTTGGGTGGTGACGTAGGCCGCACCCCGGACGGCCTCGCGTTGATTGTCGGTGAGCACCACCTTGAACGGCCCTCCTTTGTGCTCGACCATCCGCTGCGCGAACCCGCCCACGATTTTGAGCCGCCCGGCGTCTATATCCATTAGCCAGAGCTCGCTCAAAGGGAACGACTCGAGTCGGGCCAGAAACCCGTTGACCAGCTCGGGCGTGTAAGTTGAACCGCCGCCCATCACTGCCACTTTCATCTGAATCTCTCCTCTCGACGGCTGCTGGCGGCATCGTCCCGGTTGAAACAGAGCATGTCAATCGCGGCGTCGAACTTTTCGGCCTGCATGGCGCGCTCAAACGGTTCACGGTCGCGCCGGTCGCCGCGGATGAGCCGGGCTCCAGGATGCGCCGGGCCGCGCTGGCCGCGGTTGTAGCAAATCACTTCGTGCCCCTGCTCCAGCAGGACGCGCACGATGCTGGCGCTGATATTGCCCGTGCCGCCGACGATGCAAACTTTCATCTCAACTGACCTCATGCTCTCAGCCCGCGTCCGTCGCGAAGCACCCCTTTGGGGCGCGGGCGGACTTTCATTTCAACGAACCTCCACGACCGCTCCAGTGCGCGCGCTCTCGTACGCCGCATCCACCACCTTCATATTCGGCCACCCCTCCAGGCCGCCGGGATTGGGCGCGCGCTTTTCCCGGATACACTGAACAAAATAGGCCAGCTGCGTATCGTACATGCTTTGCGGGCAGTGCGGGTCGCGCGGGTGAGAAAAGCCGGAGTCTACCATTGTGCCGCCCGACAAGCGCAGGCTAGTCGGGAACAACTGGCCGAAGCCAAGGGTCCCATAAAGCTGGGTGGCGGCCTCGGGGCCGTCGGCGTGCGGCTGCCACCAGCCGGACTCGATGTACGAGGTCACTCCGTTCTCCCAGTTCACGATCAATACACCCGTGTCGTCCACGTCGAAATCCTTGTAATACGCGCCGAGGCGGGCGTAGACGCTGACCGGCTGCGGATCGCCCAGCAGAAAGCGAGCCGTGTCGAGCGCGTGGATGCCCATATCGGCTAGCGCGCCGCCGCCCGCGAATTTTTTCTCGGTGAACCACCCGCCCGGCCCCCAGTCTACGTGGACGCCGCAGCCCTTCGTGCGGATGATCCGCCCCAGCCTGCCGGAGCGCACCTGCTCACGCAGCCACAACACTTCCGGGTCAAAACGCCAGCAGTGCGCGACCATGAGCAGCGCGCCTGAGGCGCGGCTGGCCTCCACCATGCCAGCGGCTTCGACGGCGTTCATCGCCATCGGCTTCTCGACCATGACGTGCACGCCGGCCTTGAGCGCGGCGATGGTCTCTGGCGCGTGCAGATAGTTCGGCGTGCTGACGACGAGCACGTCCACGCCGCCCGCTTTGAGCAGTCCGGCGACGTCCGCATATTGGCGTGGAATGCCAAACTCGCCGGCAAAGGCGGCCATGGATTCGGGGCGATGGTTGACGACAGCGGTCAATTCCAAGTCCGGCAAATTCTTCGCCGCCTGAGCGTGGATTTTGGAGATATAGCCGGTTCCAGTGAAAGCAATGCGTAACGACATTAACTGAGCCTTTCTTTGTCATCCGCTCGGATAGAGTTGCGCCCCCAACCCGCCATCGCAGCCGATAACTGAGCCAGTCGTATAGGCCGAACGAGGAGAGGCGAGGAACAAGGCCGTCTCGGCGACCTCTTCCGGGCGGCCCCAGCGGCGCAGGGGAATGTTTGCCAGCGCTTTGGCTTCGTCCTCGACCGTTTGCACGACCCAGGTTTGAATATCGCCCGGCGCGATGGCGTTGACCCGGATGTTGCGCCCGGCCAGTTCGAGCGCCATCGTCTGAGCCAGCATGATCAGCCCGGCCTTGGTGACATTATAGACGCTCAGCCCAACCTGCGCCCGCAGGCCGTTGACGGAGGATAAGATGACGATGTTCCCTCGCCCCGCGGCCAGCATATCGTCAACGAAGACGCGCGAACAGTAGAACGTCCCGCTCAAGTTGTTGCGGATCGTCCGATCCCAATCGGCCCACGTCATGTTGAGAAAATCCAAAAACGGAATGAGCGCCGCGTTGTTGACCAGAATGCTGACCGTCCCGAAAGCCTGATGCACGGCTTCGCGCAGGGCCAACAAACTCTCGACCTGTGAAATATCTGCCGCGAACGCCTGGGCGGCCCCGCCCGCCACGCGGATTTCCGCTGCCACCACTTCCGCCTTTTCAAATTGCCTGTCGGCCAGCGCGACGCGCGCCCCGTGCGCGGCGAACTTCCGCGCGATGGCCGCGCCGATCCCCTGCGCCGCGCCTGTGACGACGGCGGTTTCGCCCCCCAGTTCTTGAGTGATCTGCGTTGTCATGCCTGCCTCCCGCGCCTCATAAGCTTGCGCGTATTCTATGCGTAGGGCGCCCATCCGCCAAACCTGGCCAATCTCCTAAATCTGTTTGAATTATTCAGGCATGTGTGCTATTTTAGTGACACGCTCAGGCAAGCGTTTTCCCCGGCGAGCACATGGCAGTGGATCACGGACTGTTCGAATCCCTCCACAAGGACATCGCACGATTGCCCGTGATTGACTGTCACGAGCACACCTTCCTGCCCGCCGCGCGCCCGCAGCCAGTGGATTTGTGGACCCTGCTTCGCAATTCCGACATCGGCGATGATCTGATCTCCGCCGGGATGCCCGCCGCCGACCGG
>DAOTXG010000033.1:0-2196 GCA_034435515.1 Anaerolineales bacterium | reverse complement strand
CGTCTGGAGAGCGCGCAAAATGTATGGGTGGCGACCGTCCGGCCGGATGGCCGCCCCCATCTCGTCCCCGTGTGGTTCGTGGTGGAGGGGGGCCGCTGGTACATTTGCACCGCGCCGGACAGCGTGAAGGCCCGAAACTTGCAAGCCAACCCCAGGATTGCGCTGGCGCTGGAGGACGGGAGCAACCCACACATTGTCGAAGGCGAGGCCTATGCCATAGAACCAAACCCGGTTGTCGTGCGTAAATTCAAAGAGAAGTATGATTGGGACATTGCCGAGGACTCATACTACACACAGGTGTTTGAAGTGACAGTAAAAAAACGAGTCATGGGGAACGTCAGGTGAATAGATACGCCATTCGTTCGTGAGAGGCTATTGTGAGCAGTAAAGACATCATCTGGCTGTCGGAGATTGTCGAGAAACTGCGCGATAAGCACAGCGTTGAACAGGCCGAGGTCGAGCAAATCTTTGCTCGAAACCCGCGCTACTTTCGCGGCCCGAAAGGCAAGCGACGGGGCGAAAACGTCTACTATGCTTTCGGCCAGACCGAAGCCGGGCGTTATCTGGTTGTCGTCTATATCAAAAAGCAAGATGGCCGCGTTCTAATTCTTTCAGCCCGCAACATGACTGAGAAAGAACGTCGGCGTTATCAAAGGAAATAAGCATGAGCAAGATTCCCGACTTCAACACATTGGACGAGTTAGTCGAATTCTGGGAACAACACGACTTTGCCGACTATTGGGACGAACTGGAAGAGGCGGCGCCTGAAGAAGCTCAACCTGGTTCCCCTCACCGCGTATCCCTGGAACTGCCGCTCGACACACTCTTGGAAGCCATTGAACATCTGCCCTTAGAGGACGCCCGCCAAATCTATGACCGCCTTGGAGAAAGATTAGCCGAGGCGTAAATCAGGATTGACGACTATGACGTGTTTCGACCGTTTCACCGAGCGCGCGCAGGACGCCACGGCCTGCGCGGTGAAACCAGAACCGGCTGTGGCGCGTAAATTCAAAGAGAAGTACGATTGGGATATTACCGAGGACGCGTACTATACGCAGGTGTTTGAAGTGATCGTCAAAAAGCAGGTGATGAGCGGAAACAACTCATGAGCAAGGCGCAATTGGCCCAACTGGGCCTTTTTGAGGACCCAGCCCCTTTCCCGAGGGCTGCTGAAGTACAGTCGTCTGCTAATCTCCTTACGGCGAACGGCGGCGATATTGGCACGTTCAAAGACAGCCTGCGCGCCCCGATTCACCGCTGGTTTAAATATCCGGCGGGTTACTCGTATAAATTAGTCGAACAAGCCTTCAAGGTCTTTGGAGTCGGCTCCGGTCAAGGCGTCTACGACCCGTTCTGCGGGACGGGCACCACGATACTGACCGCAAAGCAGCACGGGATAGACGGGGTGGGGAGAGAGGCCCACGTCTTTGTTCATTGGGTCGCCGAGACCAAGCTGTTTTGGGAATTCAATAACGCTGAATTGACTCAATGGGTTGCTAAGACGCTAAAAGAGGTCCGGCGCAAAACTGAGCGTGGTTTGCCTAAGAGTGTTGATCTTGGCAAAGTCTTCCCTGAACTGGTTCACAAATGCTATCACCCAGACGATCTCGCCGCTTTATATCTCATCCGCGAATATGGGAGCGGGATTGAATCCCGGCCCCACCAGAATCTTTTCAAACTGGCCTTAACCGACACTTTGAGAGGCGCTTCCACCGCCGGGACGGGCTGGCCCTACATCGCGCCCCGCAAATCCAATGGGCGTCACAAGCCCAAGAACGCTCCAGAGGTATTCCAAAAGACTCTGCTCTCCATGGTCGCAGATTTGGGGAGTGTGATCGGCAGAACACCGCTCTGCACGACGCGGAATATCCTGGGCGATTCGCGGCAGAAGGAAAGCTCAATTGCCGACGAAAGTCTCGATCTGGCCGTGACCTCGCCACCCTACCTCAATAACTACGATTACGCCGACCGGACGCGGTTGGAGATGTATTTTTGGGGTTGGGCCTCATCCTGGGGCGACATTACCCGCCTGGTGCGGGATAAATTGATGATGGCGGCGACGACGCAGGTTCGGCGGGCAGATTACGATATGGACAATATCTTGCGTCCCGAGCTAGCCCAACATGCCCCAGAAATATATAAGCCGCTCCGCGCCGCTGTATCGGACCTGACTCGGTTGCGGCAGGAGAAAAGCGG
>DAOTXG010000032.1:0-4985 GCA_034435515.1 Anaerolineales bacterium | reverse complement strand
GAGCAAAATCGCGCCGTAGATTGCCACGTCGCGCTGACAGAACGCCACCTTGTAACCCATGCGCTGGTTGCCGACGAAGGCGCGCGAATCCCAGAAACCCTGGGCATAGCCTGAGGGGTCTTGATAGTCCGGGTCAATGCCGGAATATTGTCGAAAGATGTCGCGCGGGTAGACGACCTGCTCGCCGAAGAGATACCACGACCGGTAGCCGAGTTGGTGGCACATGCCGCTGTAGACGGTGTAAATCGCGCGGGCGGGGCCGGTCAGCCCGGCGCGCATGAACACGGGGGCGAGGAACGGCGCGCCGACGTAGACAAAGACAAATAGATTGAAAAATAACAGCCAGTGTTTGGCGAAGGCCAGGATGCCCCGGTCGAGCGCGATGACCACGTCGCGCGTCCGGCCCGTGACGCGAGGTCTACTGGCGATGTTGTCTGTCTGTTCCATAAGCAGTGCTCTCCGTTGCGCTCCAGCGTGGTCGATTACACGCACAAGCCGCGCGGTTTACTCTGGCAATTGCACACAAATTGTGCTCGCGGCGGATTTGCAATCCGCCGCCGGACGCCGCGCGCAAATCCGGCGGGAACGAGAGTTGTCACCAGGCTTACTCTCCTGAGTTGAGATAGTGATTCGCGTACGCTTGCTGTACGGCTGTGAGCGGTTGCTTATCCCAGGCCAGCGCATACCAGATTTCATTCTCTAGCCAGAAACGGTATATGAACTCTGTGAACGTTGGGGAGCAAAACCAAATATCTTCACGCTCAAGGTCAATCTCATCTTTACTTGGGCAATTCAAATGCCCACCAGCCTGTTTTCTTTCTGGAAACCGATTTGCCCATCACGGCTCCATGGTCAGGTAGTTTTCTTCCACCCGATCGAGCCACTCGTTAACAATCGCCTGAAATAAGCCCTCTTGCTCTACCCCCAGGGCGTGCCCCGCCCGGTCGAGGACAACAAACGTGGCGCGTGGATAAAACTCCAAAATATCCCATCCGTCCCGATAGCCCACGTGGGCGTCTTGTCTCCCCATCAGAATCAGCGTCGGTTTCTCAAAGAGGACTGACACTCTATCAATATCAAAAGAAAAGGTCCTCGTTTCCACATTCAGCCGAAAGGCAGTCTCGCGCGCGGGCCCTTCGGCCAACCGCGAGGACGCGGTTGGGGGAGCATTTATTAAACAGCCGCTAAGGGTTAGCCTTAAACCCAAAATCCGCCAGATAGCCATCCAACTGCGCCTCGGTCATCGCCCCGAGGTGCAGGCGGGTGATTTTGCCCTCGCGGTCCACGAAGAATGAGGTCGGGTAGCCGACGATGCGATAGAGGTTGTTCACCTTCGCGCCGGGGTCGAGCAGGATGGGGAAGGTCAGGTTGAGTTCCTGGGCGAAGGCGCTCACGTCGGCGAGCGGCTCGTCGTAGTCCACCGCCAGCACGACGAAGCCCTGGTCTTTATAAGTGGAGTAGCGCTGCTGCATGGCAGGCATTTCGAGGCGGCACGGGCCGCACCACGTCGCCCAGAAATTGACGAGGACGACCTTGCCTTTTTGACCAGAGAGCGAGACCGCCGCGCCGCCCATATCTTGCAGCGTGAAGTCTGGCGCGGGCGCGCCCACCACCGGCGCCGGGGCCGACGATCCGGCAGGGCCGCGCTGGGCCGCGCCGCCGACCTCCGAGAGGGCCGGCAGGCCATAGAACACGATCAACCCCAGCGCCAGGCCGATCAGCAATCCGGCCCCCAACAAGAGCCACGGCGTCCGGCTCGAAGGTAGTGATTCCATCTTCATGGTTCGGCTCCTTACTTAGACCCTAAGGGTCTCGAAGACCCTTAGGGTCTGGGCGGAGGCTAGGCCTGCTCGCTGCCCGCGCCGCCGATGACCTGCCCGCTGAGGTAACTCAGGTAGGCCGGGACGAGCGGCAGGACGCAGGGCGAGAAGAACGACAGCAGGCCGCCGGCGATGGCGACTAAATAACTGGGCACGGCCGCGCTGCCCGGCGCGAGGTCGAGGTATAGGCCCGTGCGCTGCGCCCAGATGGCGATGACCGTGAGGCTGTCGGTGAGCATGAGCACCCCCATGAGGATGAGAAATGCGCCCGTGACGATTTCCATCGTGTGCAGGTGTCTGCGGAAACGGCGGACGAAGGCCGTGGCCTGCCCCATGCCCAGGCCGAGGATCAGGAACGGCGCGCCCAGCCCCAGCGCGTAACCGCTCGAGAGCAGCATGGCCTGCCCCGCCGTCTCCTGACTGGCGCCGAGGGTCAGGATGGCGCCCAGCGTCGCGCCGATGCACGGCGTCCACCCGGCGGCGAAGAACACGCCTATGAACGCCGAGGCCCAATAACCGCCGCGCCCCTGTCCCTGCCACTGTGGGCGCGTGTCGTAATAAAACCAGGGGATTTTGACGACGCGCAGCGTGGCGAGGCCAAACAGGATCACCACCGCGCCGCCGATTTTGGCGAGGAGGGACTTGTAGTCGTAAAAGAGCGCGCCGAGTGCGGTCGTCACCCCGCCCCAACCGACGACGAAGACCAGCGAAAAGCCGGCGACGAACATCGCCGCGTGCAGAAAAGTCGTCAACCGCCGGTTCACCGCCGGCGCAGCCGAAATGGTTGTCTCGCTCATGTCACGTCTATCTCTTTTTCTCTTTCTCTTTCTTTCTCTTTTTTGCCGCGCCCCTCCAGCGCCTCGACCTTTTTCTCCAATTCGCTCTGCCGCTTCACCTGCCGGTTCATCAAATACCACACCACCACCCAGCCAATGCCGAGCGCCACGCCCATGACAGCCAATGGGTTCATGTTCAAGCCTGCATCTGCACGTCCACCACCGTGCCCCGGTCGGCCCAATTCACGATGATGTCGCCGGGATCATACGCCACGCGGGGCATCGTCCAGCGGAACAACCACAGCGCGTCTTCGGGGCGGCAGTTGAGGCAGCCGTGCGACTTCGGCCGGCCATAGTCGTTGTGCCAGTAGGTCGAATGCAGCGCCGCGCCGTTCGCGCCGAAATACGAGACCCACCCGACCCCCGGCAGGTCATACCCCGCCTCGAGCGTGCCGCCCTGCATGTGGCGCGAGATGCGCTTTTGCCAGATAGGGTGCGCGCCCCTGGGCGTGCCGCTGGTGAGCGTCTTGCCATCCTCGCCAAAATACAGCGCCCCGGACGAGAGGCGCGCCCGAAAAACTTCCACCTGGCCCTCAAAAGCCGAAAGCGCCTGCTCGGCCACATCCACCACAATCCGCTTGTCGCGCGGGTCCACGTCCGGCGCGCTGGGCGTGATTTCCTCCGGTGAGATGATTCGGAAAGCCTCAGCCGGCGCGTACATGCGCTTCTCCGTCTCTGTATAGGCGCGATACCACGCCGACCCGTCGTCGGCCCGGTGGACTTCGGTGATTTTGAAGACGGCGCTATAGTACAGCCGGTAGACGATGGGCGCACCCGCGCGCGGCTCGGCCCGCGCCTCGACATACGGCACGTAGACCTCACTCCACACGCCACTGGCAGGCACGTTTGCCAGCGGAGTCTGAGGGATGTTTTTGACCGGCTGGAGGTGCGGCGCATACACGTAGCCGTCTTCCACCTCGTTCCACACGTGGTTGTGCGGGGCCAACCCGCGCCCGACTACGTCGCGCACGACGACGACCACGTCCTCGGGATCAAGCTTGCGGACGACGCGCCCGTCGGGGTGAGGCCGCGCCTGGACGTTCGTGCCCCACGGCCACACCACCCGGCCCAGGCGGACGTTCGGCCCCTGCGGCCACCCGGGCCCGGCCGCCCCCTGTCGCCCAGAGGGGAATGGCAACGCCAGGCTGGCCGCCGCGAGGCCGGTCAATTTGAGAAATGAACGACGTGAAGTCACGCGCATAGTCTATACTTCACGCGGGCACAAACTGCGCTTTTGTAAACAGCTGAAAACGTAAAGTGAGCAACGAATCTAAAGCGGCCCGATGAGTCGTGGGCATCTCGTGCAGGCAAGTTTCAATCGCCGCCTTGAAAGAGGTAAAGTCGGCGTAGTATTTGGAATACAAGCACTGCTTCTTGACAAACTTCCAAACCCGCTCAATCAGATTCAGGTTGGGCGAGTAAGCGGGTAAGTAACAGAGTTCGATGTTCAAACTGGCGGCCGCCGCTTGCACCAACGCACATTTCTGATAACGCGCGTTGTCGAGAAACAGCGTGATCGGCACGCCCAGGTTCTGGGCCGCCAATTTTTGAAGCAGCTGACAGAGGGTCTCGGCGGTGATGTAGGTGTCATTGGTCACCGTAATCAGTTCATGCGTGAGGGCATTCAACGCCCCTAAGACGTTGAAGCGTTGACGCCCCGCGGGCGCTTTGAGGAAGAGCCGCGCAAAGGACCAGAGAAAGCCCAAGAAGGGAGCGAGCACAAAATGCGCGGCATCCACAAAGAACACCGCTCGCTTTCCGGCTTGTGCTTCGGCTAACCGAGGCTCGATTTGCTCTTTCACGTAGGCGGCCTGTTCGTCCGGGTCGGCTTTGGCGGGCATCATGCCGACCCGTCGGCAACGGAGATGGAGTTTTTTTTCAAGAATTCGCGCACCTGCGTCTCGCTGCGTCGGACGCCAGTGATGGCTTCCACCTGATGTTGAGCTGCCTTGATACTGGCGGGGGGATGGGCTCGAAAATACGCTTCCAGCGAGACGATATGGGCGTGGAGTTCGCTCTCCGGTCGGTAGTAGTTGAGTTCTTTCAGTTTCTCAAGACCACCGTGCTGGTAGCGTTCGAAATACTCTCGCAGGGTGTTGTCTGTAACACCGACCAGTTCCGCAATTTGTTGATGGGGCAAGCCATGCGCTTTCAACCACAGTGCATCCATCCGTCGCTGGACGAGCGGTGCCAGGTGATGGTAGCGGTGATAGTACAATTCTTTCAGAATGTCTGGCGTGAACTCAAGTTGGATGGTCATAGGCAATATCATACCAGAGGCTACGCGAGCCGCTCACCAAAACCGCAATTTGTGCCCGCGCTCAGTATA
>DAOTXG010000031.1:0-3066 GCA_034435515.1 Anaerolineales bacterium | reverse complement strand
ATAACCGTCTGACAGTTGCGCCAAGTCGTTTCATTTCGACTACAGTAGACGAAGTCTATCAGGCGATGCGAAATAACCCGGGGCTGCCGAATAAGGACAAGTTTGTGAAAGCACTGACTGCTAAGGTGCGCGCAAAGCTCAGCGTGAAGTTTAACGCATGACTGACCAGGCCTCAAAAAGCGACTGGCCCGGCCAGCCGCTTTTCATTCGGGGGCAGAGGGTGGTGGCAGGTAGCCCTTGTCTTTCAAATACCGCTCTATCCGCTCGACAAACCGCTGGGCGCGCTGCACGCCGTCGCGGGCAAAAGGCTCGTCTAGGGAGGCGTCGACATCGTAATCGGCCATGTCCCGCTTCTTCATCGTCTCAGTGTAATCATCGCCATAAGCCGCCTCGATCTGTTGGGTTTTGATAAACTTCTCGTGAAAGGCGGCCTTCACCGCCGAATGCTTACTGCGCTGCAGACCCAACGTCGCCAACAGCGCGTTGGCCGCGTAGAACACCGCATAATAGGCGCGGTTGGCGGCTGTATGATAGCGGCCCTGGGCGCAGTTCGCCTGAGCGTCGTCCAGCGCCTCGCGCGCCAATCTCATGTTCTGCTGAATTTCAGGGCGGTGGTCGGCCATCAGGTTTTCTCCGTTGAAGTCGGGGAGCAGGGAGAGGTCGTCAGGCAGGGCTGGGCCGCGTAAGAGCATCACGCCATCGCGTTGGACGTTCTGCCAGAAAGCCGCGCGCCGCTGCGCGTAATCCGCCCAGCGCTCGCGGTTAAGCACAAACTCGTTCACCTGCGGCAGGTCATGTTCGTGGCCTAGTTTGACCACCAGGCCGTCAATTTGCTGTCTAAGTTGCTGGAGGTCAGCGTCGGCGACGATCAAGATGTCCACATCCGAGTCTTCGCGCGCCTCGCCCCGCGCCTTTGAACCGAAGAGGGCGACGAGCAGGATTTGTCCATTGGCGTGGCGTTGCAGCGCCTCCACCAGCGCGTCAACCGCCTGCCGTTCGTTCGGAGAGAGGTGAGAGAGACTGCCGCGACTCATCGTCGTGCACCAGTATAATCAGTACTCCACGAAATGTCATTCTGAGGACGCAGAGCGTCCGAAGAATCTCAGCGGGAGATGCTTCGCTTCGCTCAGCATGACAGGTTTTCGTGATGTACTGATAATTCTATTTCAGAACTGGGATTTCAGGAGCGACTCTTATGCGTCTCAATGAACTGGAAAATCCTCGCCCAGGCGTCGTCGCAGGCGTCCTTCCATGCCGCGTAGCGGCGGTCGAAGAAACTGTGCGGCGCGCCGTCGTATATGTGAATGGCGTGTGAGACGCCGGCCTGGTCCAGGATTTCGTCCAGCGCGCTTATCTGCTCATGTGGGATACCCGGGTCATCGCCGCCGAACAAGCCCAGCACGGGGACCTTGGCGTGGCGCGCCGCGTCGGGCAGCGGGCCTTTTTGCTCGTCCCATACGCGCCGCATCCCGGCGTAAAACCCAATCACGCCGGCCAGCCCCAGATCGGCGGTGCTGGAATAGAGCGAGAGCGCGCCGCCCATGCAGAACCCGACGGTGAAAATGGGTTGCGGCCCAGGCGCCAGAGTGCGCAGGCGGGCGACGGAGGCGTTGACATCCGCATAGAAGGTGGGCAGAGTCATCGCGGCAACGTGGGGTTGAAAATCGAACGAGTCGTCGCGCGCGGTCAGCCCGGCGGTGCGGCCAAAATAATCCATGGCCAGCGAGGTGATCCCGGCCTCGGCAAAACGCAGGGCCAGTTCTTTGTAAAACTGGTGCAGGCCGCGTATGTCGGGATAAATGAGCACTTGCGCGCCCTGGGGTCGGTCGGCGTGGGCCACGTAGGCCATGAACCGATTGCCATCCGCCGCAGTTAGCGTGAGGTCTTCGCCCAGGCCGCCGCCGCCGCCGCCGCCCACGCCGGGCGGTTCGGGAGGACGGGCTTGATTGTCGTAACACATGGTTGTATTTCCTCCTGTCGTGAGTAGGGTTCAACGGCTTTAGCAGGCAATAGTATAGCGTTAATTGGAGCAAATTCCACACGATGACTAACCTGACAATTTCTCCCACGCAGGCCCGCCGCCTCGCCCTCCTCAAACAACGCCTGGCCGGGCTGTCGCCAAGCGCCTCTGCGGGGCGCCCGCAGGCCAGCGCCGAGGACATTTTGCAAACCGTGCGCGACCTTGGTTGTCTGCAAATAGACCCCATTCGCGTTGTCGAGCGCCCACAATATCTCATCCCCTTCAGCCGCCTCGGGCCGTACGACCCTGCTCATCTCGACCAACTCCTCTGGCGCGATAAGCAACTCTTCGAATATTGGGCGCACTGCGCCTCCATCGTCCTCACCGAGGATTACCCGCTCTTCAGCCCGCTCATGCGCGCCTACCCCTGGAGCGGCCGCACCCGCCAGTGGGTGGAGCACAACGAGCCGCTCCGGCGTTACGTCCTCAAGCGCCTCCGCCGCGACGGCCCCCTCCTCTCGCGCGACCTCGAGGAAAACGGCCTGGCGCCCAAAGCCTGGGTGTCCACCGGCTGGACCTCGGGCCGCAATATCAGCCGGATGCTCGACTTCCTGTGGATCGGCGGCAAGATCATGGTCGCCGGGCGCGACGGGATTCAGAAAAAGTGGGACCTGGCCGAGCGGGTGCTGCCCGATTGGACTCCCCGCGACCGGCTGACCGAGACGCAGCTGGTGAGGACTGCCGCGCAAAGGTCGCTGCGCGCGCTTGGCGTCGCCACGCCCCGCCACATTACCCAGCACTTCCTCCGCGGCCGCTACCCGAACCTCCCGCGTCTCCTCGCCGACCTCGAGGCCGAAGGCGTGATCAAGAGAGTGGAGATTAGAGAATTGGAGAATGGGGGACGAGCGAGGCCCGGCGCGTGGTATCTTCACGCTGAGGATGAGCCGCTGCTCGACCAACTCGAAACGGAATACGCACCACGCACTACGCTTCTGTCACCCTTCGATAACCTCATCTGCGACCGCGCCCGCACTGAGCTGCTCTTCGACTTCAACTACCGCATCGAAATCTACGTCCCTGCGGCCAGGCGCAAGTATGGCTACTAC
>DAOTXG010000030.1:0-3104 GCA_034435515.1 Anaerolineales bacterium | reverse complement strand
GGTTGCTACCGTATCCACAAATGTTACTGTGGCTGCGAGTGATGCGAAATTGGTCAAAAAGTAACCGAATGCCGCCGTGGATGGATCCAAAGTTATCGCCCCCAACCCGAGGTACATATACCCGCCGGTTGTGATTGACGCTGCGCCGACGTCCCAGCCAAACACGAACCATGCGTTAGCCTCTGCCGTGGCCCGCGATAGCTCTATATGATCGTTGGGCATATCGGGCGACATGCGCCCATCTGGTGCAAGGTTCTCATCCAGCCACTCACGAATCGGGCCGACATTGATTTGCTGAGCATCGTAGTAAGCTTGATTTACTATGCCACCTTCCTTCAGAATGCATCTTTGCTGTTGAGTGGTTTGGTCGTACCGCACCTTCTGCTTGCCCAAGCTCTTTGCCAAGTCAATCGCTCGGCGCCCAACATCCAACCTGCCAGCTTCGCAGTAGGGATCACCCCAACCACACTCTACACTATGTCCCGAAGGATCGGTATAATTGACAGGGTTCGATAGAGAATACAAATACGGATGCAGCGTTCCCGGCATCTGCACAGCGCCCGGCCAACTGTCGCGAACGAAGAAGCGCCCATAGGCCGGCGCATACCAGCGCGCCCGCAAGTCCAGCAGCGTCGTCCCCCACTCCCCCGTAAACCCGTACACCGTCGCCGCATCCCCTCGGCTACTCGCCAGGTTCCCGTATGGATCGTACCAGCGCGCCAACGCCAGCCGGCCCCCGCCATCTGTCAACTGCCGCACGCTCCCCAACGCATCCCCCAGGAAGTAAGCCGTGCTGGTGACACTGTGTTGGGCTATACGCCCGTTGCCGTAGAGGTAAGTCTGTGCGCCCTCCACCAGAATTTGCGTCAGCCCTGCTGCCAAGTCCAGCGTGTAGGTCGTGACCGCGCCGTTGACCCCCAGGTTCATCCGGTCGCCCAGCCCGTTGTAGGCGAAGGTGTAGGTCAGCGTCGGCCCCGAGTTCAGTTTCACCAGCCGATTGGCGCTGTTACGTCTAGATGGTAGTGTTCGGTAGCGCCGTCTGCGTCGGCCGGTTACCTGCCGATCCTATGGCGCAGGTGAGGGCGATGTCAATATTTACAAAAACTACGCCTCCAAAGATGAGAGGTTTGCCCTGACAGCAAGTCATCCTTGTCCATATTGTTGTTTCATCGCGTCATCCAATGCCGCGAGGTCATTCTGTAACTTGCCGATTAAATCCTCATCATCCTGAACACAAACCAATGACGAGAGCACAGCTAAGAAATTAGTATGAGGTGTGCCGGCTGCTGCGACCGCCAGGAAGCCATTTTTCACACCACTGTAAGCCATAGAAAAAGGCATTGGTTCACGCCAATTAAGTACATTGAACTGCAATTCGCCCGCTATATGAATCGTCCACTTGATCTCAGATAGAAACTCTGCTGCCTCGAAAGCTGCGCGCGGGCCTGCCTTGAAGTCCCAATAGTCTTTCAGAGGGCCCCAATCAACCGGCAATTCAAATCCTTTTGGCATAAAACTATGTAAGGGTTTTATCGCGGATAAAAATTCTCTCATAAAAAAGGGGGGAACAGAGTCAGCCTTTCTCACTGTGCTAGCGACTACAACAGTTTGATCATAGTCAGTATAACTTGGAGAAATATAACAAAAAGATACTTCAAGTAAGTCAAAGTCTTTGGCGTTTGACGCCTGAGTGTCAGCACCTAAGGTAGGCGAACGCAAGAGATATGACTCATTCTTCAAAATGAATAGAGGGAAACTCGCCCTAGCCACCAACTTCTCAGCATCTAAGATCCCGTCAGCAGTCCTTAAGGCATCGGAAAAATCACTATAAGGCTTCATTGCCAGCCTCCTCAAGGTGCGGTTATATGTGTCCAAAGGAGAGTAGTTGCTTCCACCTCGCCCGATTCGCCATACAATGTTGTGTAGCGACCACGAGTCGTCGCACGCCACCAACCCTGAATTCTGGGCGCTTCACTATCTTCTCCTCGACAAGCATTAGCATATTCACAAACAATGCCAATTGAGCTGGGATAGCTTCTGGGAAATACTCCGCCTACGATCCTCGTCAGCCAGCCCACCACAGATATTCGCTGGACCAGCTCTGTGCAGTCTGCTATACTGTGAGAAGCGTAGATAGTATTTCCAAATCCAACAGGATCGCTAACTTCAGCCACACACTTTGCGGGGTTGCGCTTTTTCTTTTGTTGATCGGTTGCCTGAGTATCCGACTGAGATAGCACATTATCGAGCGGAGAAATGGTCGGTGGCTCCGGCGTCGGCCTCTTCGGCCCCGGCAAGGGGGTGGGTGGTATTGGCGGAATATCCAGCGTAGGTTGTTGAGTCGAGGTATCAAAACACCATCCCATTACGTCGAAGAAAATCGGCCCGAGATGGGACACAATGACCCTCACCCACTCTAGGCAATCGCTCAAGTCGCTCTTTGAGCAATGCCCACTTGGGTCTGTGCGATTGATGGGGTTGCCTTCAGTATAGTTCCATTTGTTGAGAGTCAGGGGTCGCTGATAGTCGCCGGGCCACACGTCCTTCGAATTGAAGCGCCCATACGCCGGCGCGTACCACCGCGCCCGCAAGTCCAGCAGCGTCGTCCCCCACTCCCCCGTAAACCCGTACACCGTCGCCGCATCCCCTCGGCTACTCGCCAGGTTCCCGTATGGATCGTACCACCGCGCCAACGCCAGCCGCCCCCCGCCATCCGCCGCCTGCCGCACACTCCCCAGCGCATCCCCCAGGAAGTAAGCCGTGCTCGTCACGCTCTGCTGCGTGATCCGCCCATTGCCATACAGATACGTGTTCGTGCCGTCCACCAGGATTTGCGTCAGCCCTGCCGCCAAATCCAGGGTGTACGTCGTGACCGCGCCGTTGACCCCCAGGTTCACCCGGTCGCCCAGCCCGTTGTAGCCAAAGGTGTAGGTCAGCGTCGGCCCCGAGTTCAGTTTCACCAGCCGGTTGGCGCTGTTGTACGTGTAGGTGTACCCGCCCCCGCTCAGCAAGTTCCCATTGTTGTCCCAGACGTGTGTCAGACCGTCCACGCTCACCAGCCGGTTGGCCACATCGTAGGTGTACACGTGCGTCTCGGTCAGGTA
>DAOTXG010000029.1:0-7901 GCA_034435515.1 Anaerolineales bacterium | reverse complement strand
GCGCGGCAAGGGCTTCAAATTCGTGGGCGAGCGCCAGCGCCGGGTCGGGGCCAGCCTGCAGCGCGGCGATGACCGGATCAATGTCTTCGTCCGCCTCGGGGAAAAGCAACTGCTTGAGCGCCACGGTTTCGCGCGTGAGCCGGTCAAAGGCGAGGTACACCGTCCCCATCCCACCTTGACCCAAGCGTTTCAAAAGACGGTAGCGTTCAGACATTGCCTGCTTTGCCTGACCGGCTTAATGCTATACTACTGAATACTCTGAAACGGCGCGTCGTGCATATTCCGTTCGCGGGTAATTGCCCGGAAAGAAGGATAGAATGTCAACCCCTGATCCAATGACTGAAATCATGCCCGGTCTGACGCGGGAGTGGATGGCCGAAGGGCGCATCGTGGCCTGGACTTTTGCGCCGCCGCCCATCGCCGACGAACAAGCCACCTCCCTTTCCTCCGCCTACTTTGAAAACACCTTACTCCCGATGGCTCAGGCCTGGATGAAAGCCGCCCGGGAAACGCTGACGGCGTGGCCGCCGGACAAGCCGTATCTGGCGATCCACGACCTGCCGACGCTGGCCCAACTGGTCGGCGCGACGGCGTTGAAAAATCTGGCAGGGCTGGACATTCGGAGTATCTGGGTTGATCGCAACGCAGCCAAAGACCTGGCTTTGCCTCAGCCGATCCGGTGGCGCCTGGCGATTATTCTCGATCCCTGGCTCTCCGCCCGCTTCAAGTGGGCGACCTATAAAGAGGAAAAAACCAACACTTACAAGCTCTTTTTCGCCGAGGACGAGGCTACCCGGGAGCAGGCGCGCGCCGATGCCCTGGCCTGGCTGAAGAAGGATGAGAGCTTTTCGTCCAGCAGTCTCTGACTCAGCCTTCCTCCTCAATCAACCGGCTGCCGGCTGATCTGAAAGGTGCAGGTGGGATCGCCTTTGGCGATGCAGGCGGTTTCCTCGACTCGGAAGCGGCGGCCCCCTGTGCCCCAGAAGAGCGCCTCCTCTAGCAGGCCGCCAGCCATGTGGCAGCACGGCTCATCGCTCCGGCGTTTCCAGCACACGGGGCAGCGCTCGATGATCCACAGGTGGTGGGCGTCGGTGTCCGATATCTTCACGATCTGGTCGCTGAACTGGTTGAATACGCGAGCGAACACGTCCAGGCCGATGCGCAGCTTCACGCTCATGGGCGTCAGGCGCAGCGGCAGGTCGGAGATGCCCAGCACCGGGTCGAAATCCTTCAACCCCAGTTCGAACGTCCCCCGTCCCACCCGGTAATTGATCTGCCGCCCGGCGCGCACGCCGAACACCTGCTCCGTCGCCGCCTGGAGCGCGCTGATATTCTCAAATGCGAAGCGCTTCTCCAGGTTGCTCGGCAGCAGGCCCGTGGTCAGCTTGGGCATGCCGGCCGCCACCAGCACCTCGTGCAGGCGGTCCGGCCCCAGTTCTTTCCGCAGGGCCAGGAGGATAATCCGGCCCATGCGGTTCGGATAATAGTAGATAGTTTCCTGAGCAGGTGTCGTCGTCATAGGCATACCCCCATCCGCAGTATAGCGCGAAATCCCCCTCAAAGCCAAGTCATTCCTGGACAAACACAACCATAACTTCGCCCGGCCCGTGGACGCCGGTGGTCAGCGTCATCTCGATGTCGGCGGTGCGGCTGGGGCCGGAGATGAGCGTGAGATTGCTCGCCCCACTCACCCACGTAGCGCAAGATTCAATCTTGCGCCACCAGTCGGCCCAGGAGGCATAGACCTGCTCCGCCGTGAAAAGCGCGATGTGGGCGCTGACCGAGAGCGAGGCCAGGCGCGGCCGGCCCGGCCCCGACCGCAGCGCGAGCGTCCCGGTGTCCGCGAGGACGGCGTCTACCCCCGTCAGGCCAATCTTGATCGGCTCGATCTCCTGCAACCGTTGAGCGCGCGGCCAGGCCCCCGGCGGAATCTCCGCGCCTGGAAGAGTGAACCCCTCCCGGCGCAAGTGATCGAGCAAACCGGGCGCGGGCAGGCTTTCGGCCTGCCAGGCCAGCACCGTTTCGGCGCTGCGCTCGCGCAGGAGGCGGGTGACAAGCGCCGGGACTTTCTCGAGGTGCTCGGCAAGGAAAACGCCGCCGAGCGATTGGAGTTCTCGAGCAAACTCGTCAACCAGTAACTGGTAATTCGTAATTGGCGAGGGAGGCGGCAGCACAACTGGGGACGCGGCGGGCAGAGGCCGGGCCGAGGCCAGCGACCGGCGGATGGAGGCGAGGATGCGGGAGCGGGAGTCGGGCATAAGCTTGTTCCGGTCTGTGTTTATCGGCGGATGAGGGGCAGGTAAACCTTGTTGTTTGCCTCCAGCGGCGTGGTGGTCGGAGTCACTGTCTGGGTTGACGCCTGGAGAGTAGACGTCGCCGACGCTGTCGTAGTAGGCGTTGAAGTTGGAGTTGGAGTTGGTGTTCGTGTGACCGTCGGCGTCGTCGTGGCGGTCGAGGAGGCTGCCGTTGCCGTCGCCGAGGCTGTCACAGCAGCCGTTGAAGTTGGAGTTGGAGTTGGTGTTCGTGTGACCGTCGGCGTCGTCGTGGCGGTCGAGGAGGCTGCCGTTGCCGTCGTCGAGGCTGTCGCAGCAGCCGTTGAAGTTGGAGTTGGTGTTGGTGTTCGTGTGGCCGTCGGCGTCGTCGTGGCGGTCGAGGTTGTCGTCGCCATCGCCGAGGCCGTTGAAGTCGGAGTGGGCGTTCTCGTGGCCGTCGGCGTCGTCGTGGCCGGCGAGGTCGGGGTACGGGTGGCCGTGACCGTCGGGGTAGAGTCCGGAGGCGCGCTGCTAATCCCCCCTGCCACGACGAGCGCATAGGGCTGAGCGCTAACAGGCACGTTGAAGGCCGTCACTTGCACGGAGTATTGCCCGAGGGGAGGGTCATTGATGACGACGCCCTCCACGTTGTTGATGCGGTCGCCCGTCGCGACGTCGTTTCCATAATAAGTTGCGCCGCCTGGCCCGGTGACCACCAGGTCCAAATCGTTGACCAATTGGGACGCGGCCGAGAGCGAGGCGGGCGGGTCGGTCCACGCAAGCATGACGCGCACGGGATAGGTGCTGGTGACCACCTCCAACGGGCGCGCCGGTGTGTGAGTGTAGTTCACAGACTCTCCTGTAGACAAGCCGGTCGTGTGGTCATCTATCCACAAGTCGTAGGGTGCGGCGGCCAGCATGAAACCGGCATCGCCCCGTCCCCATCCGGCCACGTTGTTCGGGCGGGTAAAAGGGATTTCCTGCGCCGGGCCGGCGCCATATTGTCCGGGGGCCATGTCGTGAGTGGTGTTGAGCAACAGGGCCTTCAGCGCCGCCGCGCTGGGGCTGGCGAGGCCTCGGCCAGCCAGCCACTCGCGCGCCAACGCGCCCAGGCCTGCCGTCAGCGGAGTTGCCATAGAGGTGCCGCCGGAGTACACGTAATCAGGATTGGTTTCGTGCTGCCCCCACAGGGCGCCCGCGCCCGAGGCATGGGAGCGGTTGGACACAATGTTTACGCCCGGCGCTACCAGGTCGGGCTTGACCCGCCCGTCGTCGACGGGACCGCGCGAGGAGAAAGCCGCCATGCCATTGGCGTCATTGGAAATCGGGTCGCTCGCAATCGGCTCGGTGCTGAAACAGAAATTGAGAAGCAGCCAGGGGAAACCAGCCAACCCGCCGGAAGTCCGGTTGCTCTCCGACGCGCCGACCGTGACGACGTTTTTGGCCGTCGCCGGCGAAAGCAGGGAGTCTGGATCCACCACGCCGTCGCCGTCAATGCAAAAGCCCAAAAAGCCGGGCGTGCCATCCACGCCGGAATTCCCCGCCGCCACGAAGATGGTCATCTCCGGGTGTTCCCAAACAAATTGGTCGGTGCGTTGCGCGCCGTAAGGGTAACCGCCGTAGGCTGCCTCGGTATCGGTGATCGGGCCGGTGTTGTCGCCCCAACTATCGGAATGCAGCCGCGCGCCGTCAACATAGGCCTGATCGAAGAGCGGATAGTAATCGGGGTTCAGGCCGATGATCGCGCCGCCAGCCTCCACCTCAAAAGCCTGCACGACCAGGCTGGCCTCGGGGGCTATCCCGGCGAAAGTGCCGCTGTATTGGTGAGTGGCCGTGATCGCGCCTGACTGCACGCCCGCGCCCGCCACGGAGCCGGCGACGTGCGTGCCATGCCCGTGGTTGTCGTCCCAGGCGGCGCCCTCGGACAGCACGTGCGTGGCCGCAATCCGCCCGGCGAAATCCGGGCTGAGGGTGGCAAGATTGCCAGTATCCAGCCCAGAGTCGGCCACTGCGACGATCTGCCCGGCCCCATGCAGACCCAGGTTCTGCCAAACCGGATTGACCTGGATGATGCTGCGGGCGTAATCGTTGAGCAAGCGCGGCCGGCTCACCGGTTCAATCCAGCGCACTGACTCGAGACTGGCGATCCACAATAGCGAGGCGGCGTTGACATCCATTTCGGCGTTCAGAGAGAGGCGCTGCAAATCACGCGTGAGCGCGCCCGCCTCGTCCGGCCAGCCCACCAGGCGCACGCGCATCGCCGCCGGCTCGCCGCGCATCAACGCGCGCAATAACGCGGGTGACAACTTGTCGGCCAGCGTGAAGGGTGTACGGGCATACACCTGCGGCAAGCGTCCTGCCGCCGCCAGTTGCGCCTCAGCGCCGCGCACCAGGTAAGCAAAATCCGGCAGGTATTCCAACAAGGCCACGCCCGTGCGCTCCAGCGCCGCGCGGTCGGCGGGCTTCACTGGGCCGCGCAGCTGCAAAATGGCGAATGGGCCAGGCGCCGGAGCGGCCAGGTCGGCGGTGGGCGCGGCGGCTGCGCCCGTGGCCGCATCAAACACGCCGCGCTGGAGGCGGAGCCTGGGCGAGGGGGACTGCGGCATGGGTCGAGCGCCGGCGGCTGATAAGGGGAGCAGGATGAGGGTGATAATGACAAATAAGTTCTTCACCGTCGCTTCCAGCGTTCCCGGAACGGTTCGCGCGCAAAGGCTGGGAAATCGCGTCGTTGTGTCCACGCATTCAGGGGCCAGGGCAACGCGCGGAGGCGGCCCTCGCGAGCGGCGAGGCGCGAGCCGAGGGCCGCCAACCGTTGGGCCAGACGATACCGCGCGGGCGTCGCCATCGCCCAGCGCCAGGCTTTCATCCCCAACCGCAGCCACCACGGCGCATGGCCGTGTTCGACATTCTGTCCGCGCACGGCGAGCAGCATCGTCGGGATGTCAATCCGCACCGGGCAAATGTCACGGCACGCGCCGCAGAGCGTGCTGGCGTTGGCGAGTTCGCCAAACTCAGAGCCGAACAGCGCAGGCGAGACGATCGAGCCGATGGGGCCGCTGTAGGTTGCGCCGTAGGCGTGCCCCCCGATTTCGCGGTAGACCGGGCAGACGTTGAGGCACGCGCCGCAGCGGATGCACAGCAGCGACTCCGCTAACTCGCTGCCCAGCACGCGCGAACGGCCATTATCCAGCAGGACGACGTGCAGCTCCTCGGGACCATCCGGCTCGTTGGGGCGGCGCGGACCGGTGAGGAGCGTGACGTAGGAGGTGAGTTTCTGCGCGGTGGCCGAGCGTGGGAGCAGCCGCAGCATCACTTCGAGGTCGGCCAGCGTCGGGACGAGGCGCTCGAGGCCCATCAGCGCGACGTGGACGCGCGGGAGAGTCGTGCACAGGCGGGCGTTGCCTTCGTTGGTGACGATGGCGAGGGTCCCCGTCTCCGCGACGCCGAAGTTGACGCCGGAGAGGCCGACGTCGGCGCTGAAGAAGATACGCCGCAGTTCGCGGCGCGCGACGTTGGTCATTTCCTTCACGTTGAGCGTCGGCGCCATGCCGAACTGTTTTTGAAAGAGCGCCGAAACGTCTTCGCGGCGGAGATGCACGGCCGGGGTGATGATGTGGGAGGGTTTCTCGCCGCGTAACTGGACGATGAACTCGCCCAGGTCGGTCTCCACCGCGCCGACGCCGGCCGCGTGCAGCGCCTCGTTCAGCTCGATTTCCTCGCTGACCATGGATTTCGATTTTGCCACCAGCTCTCCCTCACCCCCTACCCGGTCTCCGACCGTCCCGCCAGGAGAGGGGGGATGCGCTTTCACAATCGCCAGGATAATCTTGCGCGCCTCCGCTGCGTCGGCGGCCCAGTGGACGCGCCCGCCGCGCTTCTCGACGTTGGCGGCGAATTGATCGAGGTAATGGTCCAGGCGCGCCAGGGTTTCCAGGCGGATGGCGCGGCCCCGGTCGCGCACGGCCTCGGCGTCGGGCAGTTCGGCGAAACGCGCGTTGCGCGCCTGGACGCGCCGCTCGGTGTTGCGGTCGAGCGCGATTTGCAGCGTGGGGTTGTCGAGCGCGGCGGCGATGCGGGATTGAAAGGTCATATGGTTTTTTTCAACGGGCGAAGCGGATGAAACAGAGAGATGGAATAAGTAATTAATTACTGTCTGTCGCTCATCCGTTTATCCGCTTCTCATCCGTTGCCATCCGTTGACCACAGCATACCACGAACCGGCCAGCAGGATGAGCGGATAGAACGCGGCCAGCCAGACGAACTGGAGGCCAAACGGGGCGCGCAGAGCGTACAGGATCAGCGTCAACAGGTAAGCCAGCGCGGCCAATTCCGGGCGGCGCGCGCCGACGACGAGGAACGCGGGGATGAGCAAGATGTAGTGGGGTTCCAGCGCGTAGGTCGTCACGCAGAAATTGGTCGCCAGCCCGAGGGCCGCCACTTCCAGCGTCGGGCCGCTGCGGAACAGCGCCCACAGGAAAACGCCGACGCCAGCCAGGCCGAGGAGGCCGACCGGCCACCGGGGGAGCCCCAGCGCCTCCGCCGCGCGCCAGGTCGTCGTGATAATGATCGGCCAGGGGGGGACGACTTTGAGGTTGTTCAGATAGCGCGCGGGCCAGTCGAGACCAAAGATGAAAAAGGAGGTGACGAGCGAGAGGGCCGGCAAGGCTAACGCGACGAGTTTCTCGCGCCACGCCCAACGCCAGAGCGCGGCGAGAACGACGACGCCGAACAGCAGCGCGTTGAATGGCTTGAACGAAATCAGCCACAACCCCAGCGACACGAGCCGCGGCCCTCGCCGCTGCACGCCGAGCCAGGCCAGCGCCACGCCGAGCAGGATGACGCCATCCACGTTCGCGACCAGGAGCGCGTGCAAGACGTACAGTTGAACCACGGCCAGAACCCCCCAGCGCCTGGCGGCGCCGCCTCGAAAGACCCGCGCCGCCGTGATTACCCCGGCGAGGTTCAGCGCGCGCCAGAGGGCCAGATCCACGGGCGGCCTTAACCATAGGAAAGGCACCAACAGAAATGCCATCCAGGGCATGTCGAAGAAGCCCTTTGTCTTCACCGGGTCGAACAATTCGGCCGTCCCACGCAGCCAGGCGTCCACGGGCGGGCGGAAGTAGAGCAGGTAGTCCACGCCGAATGGCAGGTAGAAGGTATAAATGGCGAGGACGAGCGCGCAGGCGGCGAGGATGGCCGCCCAGGTCATTGTGGCGCGGTTAAGAGTCATTGCATAGGGGCCAGGGTGCGGGGGAGCAGGTGAGCCGAGGCCGTGAGGGCCTGCGTCATCTGCTCACGGTAGCCGACCGAATTATAAGCGCAGAAGGGAATCATTCGGCCATCGGGGAGGAGGAACTCGACACAGCACTTCATCACGTTCTTCAAGTTGAACGTCCACGGATCCATGAAGTCGCGGGTATTGACCATGAAAATATGCCGGGCGAGGTCGCGCGGCGTGTGCGCGTCGAGCGGCAGGTGAGAGTGGCAGGAGGGGCAGCGCGAGGCTGTGCGGGATTTGGGAATTGGAGAGTGGGGATTAGTGAATGGAGGGGTGATCGAGGCAATCTCGCTGGCGGCCTGGTCGGAGCCGATTTTGGCCGAACTGCTCCACAGCCGTTCCAATGTGTGCAAGAGGTCGTCGTTCAGGCC
>DAOTXG010000028.1:0-2765 GCA_034435515.1 Anaerolineales bacterium | reverse complement strand
GCCCGGTGAACCGGGCTGAAACAGATAGATGGCGCGGCCGGTCTGGCGGCGGTTGCGTCGTCGGATGGTCCAGTTGGCTTGAGCCAACTTGCAAGGCTTCAGCCGGGGAATTCCATTCCCCGGCGGGCTGGCGGGGATAATGCGACTTTCGTCGTCCGGCGTGCGGCCTGGCGCATGAAGACTTTACTGCGGGTCACTGCGCAAGAAACTGCGCAAGAAACGATGTTTCTAAGCCAAATGGACTTCACCCTCACTAACCCCCAACGACAAATTCAATCCCTCGCCCGCGAGTTCGCCCAAAAGCGCCTCGCGCCGCTGGCGCGGGAGATGGACGAGAAGGGCGCGATGCCCCTTGCGCTCATCCAGGAGATGGGAGAACTGGGACTCCTCGGCGGGCCGCTTCCGAAAGAATACGGCGGCGGGGGGTGGGATGCTGTCTCCCTCGCACTGTGCTACGAGGAACTGGGCCGCGTGGATTCTTCGGTGCGCGGCTTTATGACCGTCCACACCAGCCTGGTGTCGCAGTGCCTCCTCCAGTGGGGCGCCGAGGAGCAAAAACAGGCCTATCTGCCCCGCCTGGCCCGGGGCGAGATCATCGGCTGTTATTGCCTGACCGAGCCAAACGCCGGCTCGGACGCCGCGAGCATGGAGAGCATGGCTACGCTGGCGGGCGATGAGTACGTCGTCAACGGCGAGAAAATCTGGATCACGAACGGCGGCATCGCGCACCTGGCGCTCGTCTTCGCCAGCGCCGACCGGAACCTCAAGCACAAAGGCATCTGCGCGTTCCTCGTCCCCACCGAGTCGCCCGGCTTCCGGCGCGCCAAAATGGAAGGGCAGGCGCTCGGCCACCGGGCCGCCGATCACGCGCACGTTTATTTCGAGCATATGCGCGCGCCGCAGTCGGCTTTGCTCGGCGCGCACGGCGAGGGGTTCAAGGTCGCCATGTCGGCGCTCGACCACGGACGGTTGGGCGTGGCCGCGGGCGCGCTGGGCGTGGGGCAGGCCTGCCTCGACGCCTGCGTGGCGTTCGCGAAGACGCGGCGGCAGTTCGGCCAGCGCATTGGCAATTTTGAGATGATTCAGAGTACACTAGCGGACATGGCCGCCGGGGTGGAGGCGGCGCGCTGGCTGGTGTACCACGCGGCCTGGCTCAAAGACCAGGGCGGCAGAGCGACGCGCGAGGTGTCCATCGCCAAACTGTTCGCCGTCGAGGCGGCGGTGAAGGCGGCGAACGAAGCCGTGCTGCTGCACGGGGGGCGCGGCTATTCGACCGAATATCCCGTCGAGCGTTACTACCGGGACATCAAGGGGTTACAAATCTACGAAGGCACGGCGCACATTCAGCGGATTGTGATCGCCAGGGAGCTGCTCGGCAAAGAAGGAACATGATGTGATGGGCAAGCAAGAGGATTTATTCAAATTGTTGCAAGGCGCCGACGAAGTTGGGGTTCGATTGGAAATTGTGGGCGGTTTGCCGCTGTGGGAAGTTTCCCCGGCTCAGCGGCACCAGAGCGCGGTTGACAACATCCGGGCTTCAATCAAGCCGAAGTCACGGACGAAAAAAGCGGCCGGCTGCGGTTGCATTCATCTGGCGGATGTGTACATCAGCTTCCCAGACGGGTCGTTCAAAAGGCCGGATATATCGATCTTTTGCCGGAAACCTAAAGAACAAGACGAAGCCATCACGTTGGTGCCGGAGGCCGTGATCGAAGTCGTCAGCGCTGGCTACGAAGCCAAAGATATAGAAATCGGGCCGCGCTTCTATCTCTCCCAGGGCGTGAAGGACGTCGTCGTCTTCGACCCGCACACGCTCCTGGTCTTGCACGTCCGGCGCGACGGCGTGACGCGGCAGATATCGCCGGTGACCATCGCGCTGGAGTGCGGCTGCCAGTGCGTGGTGTAAATGTCCGTCCGGGCCAAGACCCTCGCCGTCATCGGCGGCACGCTGCTGGGACTGGTGCTGATTTTGTACTTCAATCCGAAACCTCAGGAGAAAAGACGATATGAAAAGAGTTTGGCGATTTTATCTCACGTCGGCTTGAAAGCGCCGCTGCTCGTCCATCACGTGCGCTCGCAAAGTTTGTCGGCAGTTGCTCGGCTGACAGCAGCCTGGCCGCAGCGCAGGCGCGGCCGAACAGGGTCGCCTGACAACCTTTGCGTGCACACCCCATCACTTACAGAGAGGAGACACAGCCATGAGCGACCAATACAAGTTTGTGCTTGACGAGAGCCAGCTGCCGGAGGCCTGGTACAACATCAACCCGGACATGCCCGTGGATCCGGCCAAGACGGCCTGGAACGCCGTGCTGCACCCCGGCACCAAAGAGCCGGTCACGCCGGACTTCCTGGCCGTGCTCTTTCCCATGAAACTGATCATGGAAGCCGTCAGCCTCGACCGCTGGATTGAAATCCCCGGCCCGGTGCGTGAAGTCTACAAACTCTGGCGGCCCTCGCCGCTCTACCGCGCGGTGCGGCTGGAAAAGGCGCTCGACACCCCGGCGCACATCTACTACAAATACGAAGGCGTCTCGCCGGTTGGCTCCCACAAGCCGAACACCGCCGTGGCGCAGGCGTTCTACGCCAAAGACGAAGGCGCCAAGGGCTTCACCACCGAGACCGGCGCCGGGCAGTGGGGCAGTGCGCTGGCCATGGCCTGCAACTTCTTCGGCCTGGAATGTCACGTGTACATGGTCAGGGTCTCGTATTACCAGAAGCCGTACCGGCGCATCATCATGGAGACCTTCGGGGCGAGCGTTGTGCCC
>DAOTXG010000027.1:0-6619 GCA_034435515.1 Anaerolineales bacterium | reverse complement strand
TTGCACTTTTCGCGGTCCACCACTTGCCGCCGCGCCGCGGCTTCGCCGCCGTCCAGGGCCGCGTACGCCACCGGGTTGAAGGCTGTTACTCGCACCGGCGCTTCCAGGTCCTCGATGGTCTCCATCATATAGGCTTCCATGCCGAGCGCGTAGGTACCCATGGCGTCTTTGGGGAGCCTGGCCTTGAACGTGTAGCGATAGGCGCCGCCGCCAGCCTCCTCAGCCGTCGAGGTCACGGTGAGCGCCTGCGAAGCGATGATTTCCGTCCAGCGGTTGGTGTAGTCGCTGGTCGGCCCGGCCAGAGTCACCGCCAGGTAGCCCATGTCGGCGGGATTGATGGCCGCGCCACTGTTATCCATGACTTTGAAAGTCACGACGGGTGAGCTGCCTGGGGCGGCTTTCTCGACGCCGACGATCTCAAGTTTCAAGCCCTTAATCTGCTGAGAGTTGGCCGGGATGGTGTGCGCGCCCGTGACCGAGGCGTCGAACTCGCTGCGGCTGGGCGTGTGGCACGCCGCGCAGGAGGTATCGTCCTGGATGCCGCCCGCGTGGTTGTCGCCCGTCGTCGGGTTGACGTCGTCGTGGCACGCCGTGCAGGCGGCCGAGTTGGGAGCGGTCTTGTAGTTGTCGCTCTGAGCGCCGCCGCCCCCTGAAGGGGATGTTCCACTGTGACAGGTCGTGCAGTTGCGCGTGTCTTGCGGCCAGGCGCCCCGCGAAAAGTCGAAGACCGTTTGCCGGAAGCCGACAATCCGATACGGCCCCAGGCCGGCGGTCACGCTGGGCAGGCGCGCGCCGGAATGCAGGCGGTGAACCATTACTTTGAAATCAACGGTGTTGCCGGTCTCCGGGTCGGTGGTCTGGTCGGTGTGGCAGGTCACGCACAGCGCGGTCTCGCGCCGCACACCGCCGTGAGCCTGAAGCGGATTGTGGCAGGTGTTGCAGGCTGCGGTGTCAACCACCTGGCGGGTCACGCCCGGCTCTCCACCCGCCGGGACAAACGTGTAAACGTCGTTGGCGACCGAGGCGCGGCCATCCTTGAAGGCATACAGGCCCACGACAGTGGTCAGGGCGGGATTGATTTCAGACGTCAGGGTATTGGTGAAGGTGTAAGTGAATTGCCCGTCGCCCTGGTCGGCCCAGGCGCCCCCGCTGTCGGCAAAGGCCTGCGTGGCCGTCGCCAGCGCGGGCTGAATCGTCTCGCCGCCAGCCTTGTAGGGCTGGCCCGTCACTTCGCGCACCAGCCGGTTCTCATACCTGGTCAGTTGGGTCACCTCGTCCACCACGAGTTGGGCCAGGGTGAACCCGTAGCCTTCCAGGGCCAGCGCCGTTTGCGGGTGCCCCTCAGCATCGGTGATCGTCACGGCGATGATGGGCCTGCCATTGGACGGAAATTCGACGCCCGTGATTTTGACTTTCAGCCCTGGACCGGGAGAGAGAAGCGCCTGTCCCGGAGCGCCTTCTTTTCCTGGAGCGCCTGCCGGCCCCGCCAGCCCCGGCGGCCCTTGCGGCCCTGGCTCGCCTTGCGGCCCGGCCGGCCCGGCGCAAGCCGCCAGAAAGAGCGCGATTCCCAGGCCGGCGAGTGTCAGTTGAATTGACCGATTCTGTGTGGATTGCATGGGGATTCTCATTTTCGCCAAAGGCTATTCGTCACGGACGAGGTGGAACAGGTCATCCGCTTGCGCAATCGTGCGCTCTTCCCGGTGATAGACGCTCAACGCGTTCGTCGCCAGGCTAAGCCGAATCACTTTTATCGCTTTCGTATCGGCCTCCAGGATTTGCACAATCTCGGTCAGCACATCTTTGCCCTCTTCGACCAGCACCGTATCCGGGCCGAGCCTGGCCAACTGCTCGCGCGCGGCTGCGTGGTCTGAACTATCGCCGACCCATTCAATATCGTGGCCGGCCAGAAGCCGCCGCACCGCCTCTAAGAAGAGCGGATATGTCCAAATCACGAACACGCGCCGCGTTGCCATGTTGCCTTCGCCTGTAGAGACAGGCTAAAGCATAGCGCAAGGCGTCGCTGGTGTGAATCGGGAGAGGCGCGAATTGTGACAAAAAAAACGCCAAATCGTCTGGCGTTTTGTGAGGAAGGGCGGCATCCCCATGCCGCTTACAGGGCTGTTGCAAAGTCGTAGGAGCGGCTTTTAGCCGCGACATAACCGGGGTTCACAGGCCGCCATCGCGGGTGCAACCCGCTCCTACGCCACAAAAGGCTCTCAGAGTCAGTGGGCTTTGCAACCGCCCTGAGGCCGCTTATGCGGCCCGTTGGCGAGTGCGGGGAGCTTTAATGTGCACGCAAATGTTGCCAGGCAACTCCGTTCTGCCGCAGTTGCACTGCGGCGAGGCCGTTGTCAACAGTGCAATTGCTGACAAACTTTGCGGGCACACGAGCTTCAAGAATCGTGCAACAAGCCGTGCTGGCGGGCATATTGAATTAGTTCATGGCGGCTGTCCAGGTTGAGTTTCCTCATCAGATTCGCATGATGGCTGTGAACAGTGCTCGGGCTGACGACCAGGCGTTCGGCGATCTCCTTATTGCTGTAGCCTTCGGCCAGGAGACGCAGAATTTCTCTTTCGCGCGGGGTGAGCGCCGGTTGGCCGGGCGCGTCTGCGCCGTGCAGGCGGTGGAGATAATCCTGCAGGAGCTGCCTGGCCATCGTCGGGTACAAAAACACCTCGCCGCGAGCCACGATCCGGACGGCGCTGACGAGGTCATTCGTCTCCGCACTCTTGAGCACATAGCCCGCAGCTCCGGCTTTGAGCGCTTCGAAGAAATACTCGTCCGAGCGATGCATGGTCAGCACCAGGATGTTCACGTCCGGGATACGGGCCTTGATCTGGCGCGTCGCCTCCAACCCGTTCAGGCCCGGCGGCATGGCGATGTCCATCAAAATCACCGTCGGGCGGAGCGCCTCGGCCAGCGCCGCGGCGTCGGCGCCGTTCAGAGCCTCGCCGACGACGTCCATATCCGGCTCGGCCTGCAATAGCAGGCGCACACCCGAACGCACGATGGTGTGGTCGTCGGCGATAAGCACGCGGATTTTTTCACTCATGGGAGACCTCCGGCAGAGGAATACGAATACGCACCCGAGTGCCGGCCCCGGGCTGAGAGAAGATGTCGAGCGCGCCGCCGCATTGGGTCACTCGTTCCTGCATTCCAAGCAACCCCAGCCCGCGCGCTGAATTTTCATTGGGGCGGATGTTCTCCATGTCAAAGCCGCAGCCGTCGTCTACGATTTCTCCCTCAAAATGGCCGTCGGGGGCCGCCAGCCGCAGGCGGACGTGGCGCGCGCGCGCGTGGCGCGCGACGTTATGCAGCGCCTCCTGAAACGTCCGAAACAGCGCCGTTTCGATTTCCGGCGGCAGGCGGCGCGCGAGGCCGCTGGCCTCCAGCTCGAACTCGACCCCGGCGTTCTTGAGCGCGCGCTCCGCCTGAGCGCGCAACGCCGGCGCCAGGCCGAGATCGTCCAGCAGGGAAGGGCGGAGGGCGAGAATGAGGTCGTACACGCGGTTGGTGGTTTCGGCGATTTGGGCGCGCAGCTGCCGGACGTGGGCGCGGGCCGGCTCAGGCTGATCCACGCCCAGGCGCTCGACCATTTCCAGGCGGAAGGCCAGCCCCGCCAGGTCCTGGCCCAGCCCGTCGTGCAGATCGCGCGCCACCCGGCGGCGTTCTTCTTCCTGGGCGCTAATGAGGCGCTTGAGCAGTTCGAGACGCTCGAAGGCCAGGCGACGCAGGTCTCCGGTCAGCGTGCGGTTCTGGGTCTCTTCGGATTGGAGTCGTTGCCCCATGTCGTTGAAGGTTGCCGCCAACCGCCCGATCTCGTCCGGGTCGTCGGCCGGCAAGCGCAGGTCGAACTGTCCGCGGCCAAAGCGCGTGAGGCTGTGGGCCACCTGTTCGAGACGGCGGAGGATCAGCCGGCTCGTCACCAGGTGGACGACGAGCACCGTGACCAAAATGGTGCCGGCCCACCACAGCAGGTTCTCGCGCAGGCCGGCGGTCAGCGTCGGCTCAAAGGGGGCGACCCAAAGATCGGTGAGCAGCACGCCGACCAAACGCTGGCCGGGGTCATGGCACTGGTGACACTCCGGCCGATTCTCGAGCGGGTTCATGCTGCGGAAAATGCGCTGCCCGTCTGGCAGGGTAATCAACACACTGCTTGGGCGCTCCGCCGCCGGCAGCCGGTGGCAAGGTTGACACGTCGAATCGCGATTGTCCAGTTGCCGGCCCACCTCGCCGGCCCGCGGCGCAAAGGCGACCCGGCCGGTCATGTCCATCAGGTAGATAGCCCGGATCTTCTTATCCTCTCCTATGCCGTCGAGCATATGTTGGACGCCCGCCAGGTTGCGCGAGAGCATCTCGTGCTGGAGGCTGTTTTCGATTACCTGGGCGGTCTGCGCGGCGACGAACGAGAGGTTGGCGAGGGTGGTTTCCCGGCGGCGCGCATACTCAATGGCGGTGAAGAGGCCGAGAATGAGAACGAGCGGCAAGATAATGCTCAGCGTAACTTTCGCACGCAGGCTGCCTTGGAGAAGACGGAGGAATAAGCCGCCGGCGGACATTGCGCCTGAACCTCACTCTCTGACGCCTCTGCGCTTGGCGCTGGCTATCGCTGCGGGCTGTCCTTCAGCAATCCAAACTGCAGGGCCTGGACGGCGGCCTCGGTGCGATTTTGCGCGCCGAGTTTCTGCAGGATGTGCTTGACGTGATATTTGACGGTGTTCTCGCTCAGCGAGAGGGCCTGGGCGATTTCTTTGTTCGACAGCCCTTGCACCATGAGTTTGAGCAAAGTGACTTCGCGCTCGGTCAAAGCCTCGGGCGAGGCGACGGCCGATTGCTGGTGGTGAGCCAGCCCGGTCATCAGGCGGGCAGTGGTTCGCCGGGTCATGGCGGCCTCGCCGCGCGCCAGGCCGTTGAGCATCTCCACGAACTCGTCGGCGTTCAGATTCTTGAGCAGATAACCCCGCGCGCCCGCCTCCACGGCTTCGAACAGGCTGGCCTCGTCGTCGGAGGCCGTCAGTATCACGACCTGCGCCTCCGGCCAGGCGGCTCGAATCTGGCGCAAAGCGTCCAGGCCGTTGGTCCCCGGCATGGTGATGTCCAGCAAGACTACGTCGGGGCGCAGGCGCAGAGCGGCCTCTACGGCGGAAGCCCCCTCCCCGACTTGTCCCACGACTTCGAACCCGGCTGCCTCCAGCAGGCTCACCAGGCCATCGCGGAATAACGAATGATCGTCGGCGACCAGAATACGCATTCACTGCTCCTTCGTCCTCAACCGCACCCTGATCTGCGTGCCGGCGCCCGGTTGGGACCACAGGTTGAATTCCGCGCCGATGGCTTCGGCGCGCTCGCGCATGGTCCCCAGCCCAAAGCGCGGGCGGCCTCCGGCTCCGGCGAGTTGCGCCTGAGCCGGGTCGAAGCCCTGGCCGTCGTCGCGCACCGTCAGTTCCAGCTGCGGGCCGCCATTGCGCAGACAGACCCAGGCGGTCGAGGCCGAAGCGTGCTTGCGGACGTTGCTGAGCGCCTCCTGCACAATACGGAGCAACTGCAGTTCGGTCTCCGTTGACAGGGACAGGGGCGCCAGGCCCGGCGCGATTTCGACCTCGACGGGCAGGTCGCAGAGCAGGCTGAAATGCTGGGCGTACGCGTCGAGCAAGGCGGGCAGGCGCAGATCGCTGGTGCTGGTCATCTTCAGCCCGAGGATGGCCTCGCGCACATCCACGAACAGCCCGCGCGCGGCCTCTTCGAGCTGCACCAGCTGCTTTTCGGCGGCCTCGGTTTGCCGCTTCTTAAGCAGGAGCCGGACCGCCGTGGCTTTGGTGTTCACGTAGCCCAGCACCTGCGCCAGGCCATCGTGCAATTCGCGGGCGATGCGCTCGCGCTCCTCGACGATAGCGCGCTGGCGGACGGCGCTCTGCTCCTGTTCCGCCTGCGCGTGCCGTTCGAGCTCGTCGGCCATGCGGTTGAAGGCGAGAGCCAGCTCCCCAATTTCGTCCGGGCTGGCGCTGAGGGGCAGGCGCGCGTCGAAGTCGCCCTGCCCGTAGGCGGCCAGCGGGCGGCGGAAAGTCTCGACGCGCCGGACGACCAGCCGGTGCACCAGCCAGTAGACCGCAACAGTCATCAGCAGCGTAATCGCGGCGGAGATGGCGAGGTCAATCTGCAAGTTCTGGAGCACGTCCGGCCACAGAATCCGCAGCGGCACATCCACCAGCAAGATGCCGAGGTGCACCTCCGACGCAGCATGGCAGACGGAACATTCTGGCTCGTTGTCAAGCGGCACGGCGACCCGCAGCGTTCCGGTCGCGGTCGAGAGCACGACCGCCGTCGGGCGCGCCGCTGGCGCGCGGCGGTGGCATTCCATGCAGCCCGGCTCGACCACGTGTTGGATCTGCCCGGCTTCGCCGCTGGCGCTATCGGCCAGCATCTGCCCCTCCAGATTCACAATCTGCGCCCGCTCAATCGTCTCCTGCGCGCGGATGTGGCGCAGCGAGGCGGCGACCATGTTGGCGTCGTTGATCAGCATGGAATGCCACAGGCTGCCCTTGATCATCTGCCCGAACTGGGCGGCTGTCAGGCGGGCCTGTTCTTCCAGGAGGTGGCGCTCGCGCCAGTAGTGGACGA
>DAOTXG010000026.1:0-12088 GCA_034435515.1 Anaerolineales bacterium | reverse complement strand
GGCGATGGCGCTCTTCATGCTCTCGCTCACCGGCCTGCCCCCGACGGTCGGCTTCGTCGCCAAGTTCTACGTCTTCCGCGCGGCGATTGACGCGGGCTACCTGTGGCTCGCGCTCGTCGGCGTGCTGACCTCGCTCGTCTCGGCCTACTACTACCTGCGCATCGTCATCATCATGTACATGCGCGAAGGCGAGGGCCGGGCCGTCGCCCCGCGCGCGCTCAACTTCACCGTCGCCCTCACCGCGCTGGCGACGTTCATCTTCGGCCTCCTCCCCAGCCCGTTGATGATGCTGGCGACGAATGCGGTGTTAGGGGTGATGAAGTAGGCCCTCACCCCCGGCCCCTCTCCCGTCGCGTGCACGCTTCACGCCGCGACGGGAGAGGGGAGTGATCGAATCAAACTTCTACAACGCTTCAACCTTTTCGCGCACCATCTTCGCTCCGCCCGGTCCGTCTCCATCCAACCGGGTCTCGTCCACAATGGCGCCGTCCTTCAAAAAGATGATGCGGTCGGCGTAGGCGGCCAGGCGCGGGTCGTGCGTGACCATGAGGACGGCGCGGCCCCAGTCGTCGGCCACCTGCCGCAGCAGGGCCGCGATTTCTTCCGAGGCGTGCGAGTCGAGGTTGCCGGTCGGCTCGTCGGCCAGCACCAGGGCCGGTTCGGCCACCAGGGCGCGGGCAATGGCGACGCGCTGCTGCTGCCCGCCCGACAACTGATCGGGGCGGTTGCCGAGGCGGCTCTCCAGGCCGACCTTCTTCAGCCACTCCACCGCCCGCGCTTTCGCCTCCGCCGGTTTCACCCCGTCGAGGGTCAGAGGCAGGGCGGCGTTCTCCGTCGCGTCCAGCACCGGGATGAGGTTGAAGAATTGAAAGACAAAACCCATCTTGCGGCGGCGTAGTTCGGTCAGGCGCGCGTCGTCGAGTTGCGAGAGGTCCGCGCCGTCAATCAGCACCCGGCCCGCCGTTGGCCGGTCCAACCCGCCGACGAGGTGCAGCAAAGTGGATTTGCCGCAGCCGCTCGGCCCCATCACGGCGACGAACTCGCCCGCGCGGATGGCGAGGTTGACGTGGTCGAGGGCAGTGACGGCGGTTTCACCGGCGCCATAGGTTTTGGTGAGATCAATAGTTTGGATGAGGGACATAGAACACCTGAAGAAGCTCAAGTCTCGCGCAGCGCGCGCCACATCTGACGCAGGCTCAGGCGCTTGCCGTACATGAGCAGGCTGGCGCGGAATAGCCGGGCGCCGGCCCAGAACGCCAGGGGGATCGAGGCCGCCAGCACGCCGAGGCTCACACCCACGTCCAGCGCCGGGACGTCCGTCAGCGGCAAACGCAGCATCATCATCACCGGCGCGGTCAGGGGAAAGAAGCTCACCAGGCGCGTGAGGATCGGGTGCGTGGCGTCGGTGATAAACAGGGACAAGATGTAGGGCGAGGAGGCGGTGAGCGAGAAGACGCCGGCGATCTGCAGGCGCTCGCGGGGGTCGGCGCCCAACATGCCCATGACGGCGATGAGGATGCCGTACAGCAGGTAGCCAAACAGGAAATAGATCACCTCCAGGCCGAAGACCTGCGGGTTGAACAGCACGCCCGAATCGGCGATCAGCACGCCCACGCCGACGCTGAACAGGAGGCTGGAGGCGATCCACACGGACATCTGGGTCAGCCCGAGCAGGCCCAGGCCAATGACTTTGCCTGCCAGCAATTCAGCCGCCGTGACCGACGAGAGCAGCATCTCGACTACCCGCGTCTCTTTTTCCTCGCTCAGGCTATTCAGCAGGTAGCCCGCCGCCGGAAAAATGGAAGTGCTCAGCAGGAAGGCGACCAGGTAAGGCGTGAACAGGCCGATGATGACGGCGGAGGCTTCCAACGTCGTCTGCGGCTTTCCACTCGCATCCAACTTGGTGATGGACAGTTGGACCGACTCGTAGAAGCGCTCCAGGGTCGCCGGATCTACTTTTCCCTCGAGCAGCCGCCGCTGCAGGAACGTGCGGACCTTAGCGGAGCGCCGGCCGCTGGCGCTGATCGAATTCTCTTTGATGTAGAACGCGACGGCCCCGGTCTCTAAATAATCGGGGGAGATGACGGCGTAGGCGGCGATCTCGTCGGCCAGCAGGGCCGCGCGAGCCGCGGCCTCCGCTTCAAAAGCCGCAAACTCGCCGGCGGCCTCGGCGGGGAGGGGCGTGAACAACCCCGATTGATCCACCAGACCGATAGGGCGCGTCTCGGGCGCGAGCTGCGCCTCCACCGCGCGCCCGGCCGGGCTGGCGAAGAAGGCGATGATCGCCAGGCTGATCATCCCCAGCGCGGGGTAGAGCAGAGTGGAAAACACAAAACCGAGGCGCCGAACGTTGACGCGGTATTCGTGCGCGGCGATGGTCCAGACGTTAACCATGCGGCAGTTCCTTCACGGCGGCGACGAAGATTTCGTCGAGCGAAACGTCCGCCAATTCAAAGTGATCCACGGCGTAGCCGCGCTCCAGGATGAGCTTGAGCAGGTCGCGGGGCGCGCGCGAATCGGCCAGGTAAATCCGCTGCCGGCCGTCGTCCCGCATTTCCAGCCGGTCAACCCCCGGCCAACCCGCCAGGGGCAGCGGCGGGCTGATCTCCAGCGCGTTCGGCGCAAACTGGCGTTTGAGGTCGGCCAGCGCGCCGTAGAGGATGACCCGGCCGTTGTGGAGGAGGGCGAGGCGCTCGCACAGCCGCTCGACCTGGCTCATCTCGTGCGCCGAGAGGATAATCGTCTTGCCCTGCGCCCGCTGCTCGCGGATGAGCGCGCGCACGGCGTCCACGTTCACCGGGTCGAGGCCCTGGAACGGCTCGTCCAGGATGAGCAGGTCGGGGTCGTGCAGCAGGCTGGCGATGATCTGGACTTTCTGCTGCAAGCCGTGGGAAAGTTCCTGCACTTTGCTTTTGGCGCGCGCGGTCAGGTCAAAGCGCTCCAGCCAGCCTGCGGCGCGGCGCTGGGCGTCGGCCTGGGTCAATCCCTTCAACTGCCCCAGGTAGACGAGACATTCGAGCACGCGCAGGTCACGGTACAGGCCGCGCTCCTCCGGCAGGTAGCCCACGCGCCGGCGGGCCGCGCCGGGCGGCCGGCCCAAGACCAACGCCTCGCCCGCGTCCGGCTTCAGGATGTCCATGAGGATGCGGAGCGTGGTCGTCTTGCCCGCGCCGTTGGGGCCGAGCAAGCCGAAGATTTCGCCCGGGTTCACCTGGAAGCTGGCGTCCTCGACGGCGGTCACGCCGTCGAAGGCTTTGGAGAGGTGGGTGACGAGAATGACGGGATTAGACTGCATACCACATTGATTTACGGAATACGTAATACGCGCTAGGCGCAGTTTCAACGTATTCCGTATTGCGTATTGCGTATTGCGTAAAAGCAAGCGGGATACGCATAAGTCACTTGTCGAAAGTTATTCTTCGGTAGCGGACACCTTAGCCCTTGTGATGTTGGCGTGAGCGGCCCAACAAGTCCTACCCCTTTTCGAGCAAGTGAAGCTGCACCGGCAATGACGAGTGACTCGGGCCGCCAGTTTCCTGGCTCAGGGCTGTATCAATCAACCCATTAATCTGGCGCATCAGCACCGGGGCCTGTCGGTGGCGATAGAAATCGTCAATCCAGGCCCTGATTTGCTGCCGGGCCGCCTCGGGTAGGGCCAATGGGTTAATGACCGGCAAGTTATCCAACTCGCGCGGCTCGACCTTGAGCGTGTTGCCGCCGTAAGTCCGGCTGACCGAGTGCAGGCGAGAGAGCGAGAAGGTGCTGTTTAAGAGCGCCCACAAAATATCGACGGCGTTGGCTTCCGTGACGTAGTGGTTCGGATAGATCAAAGAGAACATGTTAAGCGGCCGGACGCCCGCCTGGTTCAGGATAAAGCGCGGATTCCCCCGCGTCAATATCGTGAAGAAGATGGCCGGAACGTCCCGCTGTTCCATGGCATACCACCGTTTGCGCGTTTGCACCAGGCTGCGGCGATGGTAGTCTCGCGCCTCACCTTCGGCCAGGTAAGCGCGCAAAGGCGGTTTCTGGACGGAGTCGTCGCCGCGCTGCGCGAGGTAAAGCAGCCAGACGCGCTTGCCCTCGTCAGATAACGCCTGCCACCTGGCCTCGTCCAAAACGAGGTCCTGAACTTCCCGGTTGCGCTGCAGGGTCCTGACCACATAGGGCTCAAGCGATAAGCGTTTGACTTCCGAGGTGGGCAGGGCGAAGAACTCGTTTGCGCCGGTGGCAATGCCGCGCACGATTTTGGCCAGCGTCTTGAGCGGCACGACGACGCCCGGATTATACCCGTTAGCGGGCGAAACCTCGGGGCCGTTAAGGCTGAACCACTTCGGCGCTTCCAGCAGTTCGTCCTGCGGTTGAACGAGGAGCGAGCCAAAAGCAAGGCCGCGCCTCTGACGGCGCTGGGGCTCCAGGCGGCAGCCATTTGTCTGTGGCTGCTTCGATGTGTTGAACCAGAAGGTGAAGGGGATTGGCCACAGCCGCTAACTGTCTCGACTGTCCGGTGTACACAAAACATATAGACCATCAGGCCGTAGAGACGCCTCGGCGGGGCGTCTGCTGGAGACGTTCCAGCGGAACGTCTCTACCGTTGATGACCTTTACGCGCCTACGATCGTCCAGTGTCTTTGATACAACGATACCGCTTATTGTACGCGCATTCGACAGTCTGCCCAAGACGATTATAATGCGATGATTACCCACATCTTGGCTGCTCCCCGTCCGCATCCCCGCGGACGGCCCGCGAGGACGCGGGCCGGGAGCACTTGCGGGCAATCACCGCGCAGAGGAATCATAGCGCGGCTTCCAGCCGCAACCCAATGTAGGACAAGCCGCTGACTTGTCCCGCCTGGGACACACTGCGCGTGGCAGATTGTCCCACAAATCTTGGCAGACTGCGTAGATGTCGCAGAGGGATACTATAGAAAACACGCTCGGCCAAAGGCCAGGGTAAGTTGGCCTCCGTCAAAAGTCGGAGGCAAGATACGCCGTTCGCCGCAGGCGCACGAAAGGCCACAGACCGTAAACTGTCTGTGGCTTTTATACTGCCCGCACTTGAAAATCCCGAGTGCGGAGTGCGAAGTCTGCGATTTCGCCCGAAGTCGGAGACTTCGGACTCCGGAATTCAAGCTGCGTTTTGTATACTGAGAACCTCAAAGGGTCTGTTATGAGTCGCCGCACGAAAGTCCTCCTTGCCTTTGCCCTGGTGTACGTCGTCTGGGGTTCGACGTATCTCGCGATCCGGATCGGGGTCGAATACATTCCCTCCGCGCTGTTCGGCGGCCTGCGGTATTCTTCCGCGGGCGTGCTCATGCTGCTGGGGCTGGCGGCCCTGCGCCGCCCCATCCGTCCCGCCTGGCGCGACCTCGGCACGCTGACGGTGGCGGCGCTGTTGATGATCGTGGGCGGCAACGGCTTGTTGATCCTGGCCGAGAAAACCGTGCCCTCGGGCCTGGCAGCGCTGGTCATTGCCACCGTGCCGCTCTGGATCGCCGGGATCGAAGAGGCCTGGCCGGGCGGCGACCGCCTCTCGCCGCGCGGGCTGGCCGGTCTTCTGCTTGGCTTGGTTGGACTGGGGGTGTTGATCTGGCCGCAGATCGCGCGGGGACTGAGCGAGACGACTCAACCCATCGGCCTCCTGATCCTGCTGGCCGCTGCCTTCACCTGGGCCGCCGGAACGGTCGTCATGCGGCGGCGGCCGGTGACGCTCGATTCATTCGCCGCGACCGGCTGGGAGATGCTGCTCGGCGGCGGGCTGAACCTGATCGTCGGCGCGCTGCTGCAAGGCCGAGAACCCATCGTCGTGAACCTGCGGATGGCGGGGGCGCTGGCGTATCTGATTCTGTTCGGCTCCATCGTGGCCTTCAGCGCCTACATCTGGCTGGTGAAGAACGTGCCCGCTGCGAAAGTGGCGACCTACGCCTACGTCAATCCCGTCGTCGCCGTGTTTTTGGGCTGGTGGCTGCTGGGCGAATCCATTGACGCCTACATGCTGGGTGGCATGGCGGTCATCTTCCTGGCCGTGGTGCTCGTCAACAGCGCGAAGGTCGGCGCTGCCCCCAGCCGCACTCCTCACCCGGCCCCGGCGGCGGTGCTCAAGGCCGCCGAAGAGCCGGTCAAGCCGCAACCAAACACTACAACGAATTTTGAAAGCAGCGAATTCGTTTCATTCCCAATTCGTTGTAATCTTTTGCGCTCTGCTTTTCGCTCCCGGCGGATTGCAAATCCGCCGGG
Source organism: Anaerolineales bacterium (assembly GCA_034435515.1). GTDB lineage: Bacteria > Chloroflexota > Anaerolineae > Anaerolineales > UBA6663 > DATDRS01. The sequence goes on along the minus strand of DAOTXG010000026.1, from coordinate 5,854 downwards.
AGCAGGAAAATGTCGTAAGAACTTCTGAACAGTTGCTTCGGAGACCCCAAAGGTTTGCGCGCGCGGCCTTCAACCGCGATTGGTCTTCCGCTACGACAACACTCCTCACTATCCCAACCCCCGTATTTCAGCACGTCGCCGGGCCTCACCTTCCACGCGCGCTCGTTTTCCTTCCGTGGGAAAACCACTTCCTGTTGGACACCACGCCCGTCCTGGCCGTCGGCTACCGGCGCAACAAACACCACGGCGCAAGAGTCAGGCCGTCATGCAGGGCTACATTCGGCGTGCGGGCCAGGGCGCGAAGCGGTTGATGAGCGCGGCGTTCGGGAAAAGGCAGTAAAATAGCCAGTGAGGGACGAAAGGCAAGGAGACTATGTTAGATATTCATCTGATTGACGGCAAGCCCGTGAGCGAGTATCCCGACCTGTATCTCTATGGCGCGGAGAGTCGGGCGTGAAAAGCCTGTTAGCGGAAGTTCAGCCTGTGCTGCAGCTCGCCCAGGTCAGCGGGTTATACACGCCGGCGCAACTGGAACTCATCCGCGAGCGCTGCGCGGGTTTTGTCGGCGGCCGGCCCGTTGACGGCTACGAAGTGCTGGTGAGCCAGAGCGGCGCCGAGGTCGAGGGGTTTCTGATCTTCCGCAAGCGGACGTTGACGGAGGCCGCGTTCGAAATCAGCCAGCTGGGAAGCAAGGACTTGGGGCAACTGGCGTACTTGTTGAATGTGCTCCAGTCCGAAGTACACAAGCGGGCCGGCAAACTGATCTTTGCGGAACTCCCGGATTTGCCGTCATGGCAGCCTGTCCTGGAGGTTCTGCAAAACGCTGGATACCGCCTGGCGGGAGAAACACCGCACTTGTACGCCCCCGGCTCTGGCACGAAGCATTACGCGCTCCACCTCGACGGGTCGTCTCAAAGTCAACCTTCACTCCCTCCTGCCGCCTCCGGCGCACACGCCGCTGGTTCGCCTCAGTCAGCCTCCGCCTCGGCCCTGGTGGTGGTTCCAACCACGCGCGACCACCGCTCCGCCATCCTCGAAATCACGGCGACCACCCCGGTCTTTGGAAAAGACGATCAGGAGATTGTCGCCGAACTGCTCGATCTCTACCTGGAGAAGGGTTTAGCGGAAGGCTATTACTTCCTCTCGTGCCTCGACGGGGACGAGGTGGTAGCCTATACCTGCTTCGGCCCGCGCCCTTCGACGGTGGGCGCTTATGACTTGTATTGGATCTGCACCGATACGCGCCGTCGTCAGCAAGGCGCGGGCCGGAGGCTGATGGCCGAGGTAGAAGCCCAAGTGCTGGAGCGGGGCGGATATCTGGTGGTGCTGGAGACATCGGATGCTCCAGCCTTTGGGCCAACCCGGAAATTCTACGCGGCTTTAGGCTACGAGCGCGTTGTCCACATTGAGAGATTCTATTCTGATGGGGAGGGGTTAGTCGTATTCGCGAAACACCTCCGGCGTGAAGAAATCGCCATTTGAGGGACCAAGAATCTCTGTCAACGAATGAGGCAACGAATAAACGAATACCCCGTAACCGCCGCCGTCATTCGCTTATTCGTTGAGTATTCGTTGACAGATGGAATACTTGCCCGTCCAGAGTCCCGCAGGGAAATCCGAATGACCGGGTGATTGACACAAACTCCTCCCCGCCGGTTCTGCGGGGAGGTTTTTTAATCAAGCCAACCATCCGACGCACTGGCGTGCGTCACTACAAACGATCACGACATTCCCCCTTGCTCCCCTGCACTTTACGGGGCAGAGACAAAGCGGCCGGAGCGCAACCCGTGCCGCGCAATTGCCGCTTCGAGGACCAGGTTCACCAGTTCGGTGTGGCTGATGTGGATCGCCTCGGCTTCGATGACCAGGTCGCTGATCTTGGGGGTCAGGCCGGGCAGGGGGTTGACTTCGAGGACATAGGGTTTGTAGTTGTCGCTCTCGTCCAGGCGGAAATCCACGCGGGCCACGTCGTAACAGCCGATGACGCGGAAGACCGCCGCCGTCAGCCAGTTGAGTTCCTGCACCTGCGGGCCGTCGAGCGGCGCGGGGCACAGGTAGCCCAGCTGGTCGGCCAGGTCGGTCTTGAGGCGGTTGGAGTACACGGCGTCAGTCTCCTGGTACGGCGCCAGGTCTACTTCCAGGGGCGGGAGGAAGGTGATGCCGCCTGCCTTGAGCGCGGCGAGGCCTGCCTCGGAATAGTCGCGCTGCCGGGAACTGTAGAAGCGCGAGGGCAGCCGCCGCGCGACCACGCCCGAGATGTTGCCCACCAGCCCCACGGTGACCTCGCGCCCGGCGATGAACCGCTCGACGAGCGCCGTCTGTTTGTATTTGCCGATGATGTGTTCCAACTGCTCGCGCAGTTCCCGCTCATTTTTGACGATGGATTGCGCGCTCACGCCCATGCCCGTCCCCTCGCGCGAGGGTTTGACGAACAAGGGGAAGAGCATGTCGTCGTCCAGCGGCTCGTCGGGGCTTTCAAAGGTTTGGAAGGCGGGCGTGGGCAGGTCGTGCCACGCGAGCACGCGCTTGGTCATCGGCTTGTCAAGCGCCAGGGCCAGGGTCAGCACGCGCGAGCCGGTATAGGGCAGGCGCAGCATCTCCAGCAGGGCCGGGACCTGCGCCTCGCGCCCGTCGCCGAAGTGCCCTTCACAGATGTTGAAACAGATGTCCGGGCGGTCGTCACGCAGCCAGTCGTACAGTTCGGCGTTCCCTTCGTGAAAGACGCATTCGTGCCCGCCCGCGCGGATGGCGGCCTGCAGGGCCTCGACTGTCGTCTCGGAGTCGAGGTCGGCCCAGTGGTCTTCGGCCAGGCTGGGCAGTCTGGGCGCGTTTTTCTTCAGGTTGGCGAGCAAGGCGACTTTGAGGCCAGACATGGAGACTCCGTTGGCAGATAGCAGATGGCGGATGGCAGATAGCAGGTAGCAAGTAGCGGATAGCGAATGGCCTTGTCATCAGCCATCAGCCATCGGCTATAGGTCACTTCAAATCGCGCTGACCACTTGATAGTTCGGGTTTGGGACGCCGCGCTGGGCGCGGGGGAGGCCGTAGCGGTCGAGTGCGGCGTTGAAGACGGCTTGCAGCAGTTGGTAATGCGTCCAGCCCTCGGCGCGGGCGCACAGCGTCAGGTCGCTGATGGAAGTCAGGCCGGGCAGGGCGTTGATTTCGAGGATCATCGGCTGGAGGTTATTGTTCACGTCCAGCCGGAAATCTACGCGGGCCACGTCGAGGCAGCCGCAGGCGCGGAAGGTCTCCACCGTCAGGCGGCGCACCTCGGCGGCGAGGGCGTCGGGCAGCGGCGCGGGGCAGAAGTAGTGATAGTCGTCGGCGAGGTCAACCTTCAAATGATAGGAATAGAAATGCTCCGTCCCCGGCTCGTAGCGCGAGTAGTCCACCTCGGAGATAGGGAAGAGGTGCAGGTCGTCGGCGCGGCCATCCGGGCGGAAGTTGCCGACCAGGCCGCAGGTGACGTCACGCCCCTCGACGTATTCTTCGACGAGCGCCGGCTCGTGGTAGGCGTCGAGCAGGTAGGCGACTTTTTGGCGGAGCGCGGCCTCGTCGCGCAGGAGGGAGTCGCCGTAGATGCCGATGCCCGTGCCCTCGCGGTTAGGCTTGGCGAACAGCGGGATGCCGGCCTTCAGGCGGGCGAGCAGCCAGGGGGCGAGCGGCTGGTCGGCGGCCCGGAACTCCTGGAAGTGCGGGGTGGGGAGGCCGTGGGCCATCAGCACGCGCTTGGTCGTCGCCTTGTCGAGCGTGACGGCGAGGGCGAGGACTTTCGAGGCCGTGTACGGCACGCCGAGCATTTCGAGGATGGCCGGGACTTGCGCCTCGCGCGAGTCGCCGCGAAAGCCCTCGCAGGTGTTGAAGCAGATGTCCACCGGATGCTCGGCCAGGCGGTAGGCCAGGTCCGCGCCGCCCTCGAAGGCAATCACGTCGTGGCCGAGCGCGCGCAAAGCGCCGACGTAGTCCTCGACGTTGCGCATCGTGTCGAGTTCGGCCAGCGCGTCTTTGGGCAGGCGGCCATTGGCCGAGGGCGCGTTTTCCTTGATGTTGTAGAGGACGGCTACTTTGAGTGGGCGTGAATGAGATGAGCTGTCGTCGGGTATGGGCATGGAGGGATTAGAGAATTGGAGATTGGCGCTTTTCTTTCGCCACGAATTGCACGAACTCCCCCCGAAAAGTTCGCGTAAATTCGTGCAATTCGCGGCAAAAAACCAGTGTCTGATTACTTAAGCGTCTGTCCCTTCACCACCGGGATGATGGTGGCCGCGCCGAGGGTGGCGTCGGGGTCGGCTTCGGCGGCGCCGATGCCCAGCGGCTGCCACTTGTGCGGGTCGGCTTTGAGGCGGTGAACCTGCTCCGCGCCGCGCAGATGCGTCTCCTCGAAGCCCTCCGGCTCGATGGCCAGGCGCTCACCCTCCAGCAGGCCAAGCACGCCGCTCTGCCCCGGCTCGGCGCGCTTGCGCGCCTGCGCTTCGAGGGGCCTGATCGCCTCCGGGTCGTAATCGTCCGGCTCGCTGTAGGTGGTGATGAAGCCCTCGAAGTTGCGCAGCACCACCTTGCCGGGCGCGGCGGAGATGAGATAGTTGGGCATGACCGGGATCTTGCCGCCGCCGCCGGGCGCGTCAATCACATAGGTTGGCACCGCATAGCCGGAAGTGTGGCCGCGCAGCCCCTCGATGATCTCGACGCCTTTGGAAACCGAAGTGCGGAAGTGGCCGGCCCCTTCGACCAGGTCGCACTGATAAAGATAGTACGGGCGGACGCGCATCATCACGAGTTTGTGGACCAGCTCGCGCTGGATGTGAACCGAGTCGTTCACGCCGGCGAGGAGCACCGACTGGTTGCCGAGCGGAACGCCCGCACGGGACAGGCGGTCGCAGGCCTCCGCTAGTTCCCGGCTGATCTCGTTGGGATGATTGACGTGGATGTTCAGCCACACCGGATGGTACTTCGCCAGCATGTCGCACAATTCCTGATCTACGCGCATAGGCAGGAAGACCGGCACGCGCGAGCCAAGGCGGATAATCTCCAGGTGGGGAATGGCGCGCAGGCGCGCGATCAGGTTCTCCAGCAGTTTGGGCGCGAGCACGAGCGGGTCGCCGCCGGAGAGCAGGACGTCGCGAATCTGGGGCGTGCGGGCGATGTAGTCAATCTGCGCGTCGTAGTCGCTGCGCGAGAACTGCGCCGACGGGTCGCCGACGATGCGCGAGCGGGTGCAGTAGCGACAGTAGGAGGCGCACTGGGTGGTGACGAGCATCAGCACCCGGTCGGGGTAGCGGTGGACGAGGCCGGGGACGGGCGAGTGCTTGTCCTCGGCGAGCGAGTCCTCCATCATCGAGGTGAAGGGGACAAGTTCCGCGTCGGTCGGGATGACCTGCTGGCGTATAGGGTCGCGCAGGTCGTCCGGATCCATGAGCGAGGCGAAGTAGGGTGTGATGTCTACGCGGAACAGGCCGCTGGTGTTGAGGGCTTTCTTCTCGCTGGCGGTCAGCGCGATGACCTGCTCCAACTCGTCAACCGAGTTGAGGCGGTTCGAGAGCTGCCAGCGCCAGTCATTCCATTTTTCGTCCGGCGCGTCCGCCCAGGCTGGCGCGCGGCGGGCGGGTTGGAAGAGGTCGGTGTAGGACATGAGGGTCTCTCCGTTAGTAAGCAGTAAACAGTGAACAGTAAACCGTGAGGGAGGATTGGAGATTAGAGGATCGGAGAGAACGGCGGGTCGTGGTCGGTGCGGAAGAAGCCGGCGATGGGGGAGGCCGACTCGGGCTTCATCCGGGGCTGAGGAGGGTGTGAGGCGTCGTCGAGCCGGAACATTATTTTGCATTGTAACGCGAGTTGGCAGAGAGTCAATGAGGAA
>DAOTXG010000025.1:0-2484 GCA_034435515.1 Anaerolineales bacterium | reverse complement strand
TGGGACAATCCGGCTTTTGAGCCGCTCAAGAAGTTCTTGCGCGCTCTTTGAGACCTTCGGGGTTTTTTGGAAACCCCGAAGGTCCTCGGTAGACCCATGACCCGCTTCGAAGTCCCCGCCCTCATCATCAACAGCCCGTCCAATGAGCCACAGCGGCACTGGCGCATCGTTGAGGGTGAAGCCCCCAAACTTTGACACCCCTCCCCGCGCGTGTTATCATTCCGCCCGCTCGACTCTCTGCGCTCTCGCACCGAGAGCGTTTTTTGTGTCCTGCTAAGACCCTAAAGGTCTTGAAGACCATTAGGGTCTGGAGGGCTGGATGAGAACCGTAGACTGGCACGACAATGGCGTGAGGATGATTGACCAGCGTCTCCTGCCCAATCGCTTCGAGACGCCGGTTTATCACGACTATCGCGAGGTCGCACGGGCCATCACCGATATGGTCGTGCGCGGCGCGCCGGCCATCGGCGCGGCGGCGGCGTTCGGGCTGGCGCTCGCCGGGTGGCAGAGCAGGGCGCAAGATCGGAGGCGGCTACTCCGCGAACTGGAAGAGGCCGCCGCCGTTTTGCGCAAAGCGCGCCCCACGGCCGTCAACCTGACCTGGGCGCTCGACCGGCTGCTGCGCGTGGCTGTCAGTGAGGATTTAGAAACCGCCGACGATGTGCGCGAGGCGCTGCTCAGAGAGGCGCAGAGGCTCGCAGACGACGATGTGGAACTTAACCGCCGCATGGGCTACCACGGCGCGGCGCTGGTCGAAGACGGCGACGTGATTTTGCACCACTGCAACACGGGTGCGCTGGCGGCGGTGGATTTTGGCACCGCGCTCGGCGTGATCTTTGCGGCGCACGAGCAGGGCAAGAAGATTCACGTGCTGGTGGACGAGACCCGCCCGCGCCTGCAAGGCTCGCGGCTGACCGCCTGGGAACTCAAACAGCGCGGCATCGCCTACGACATCATCGCCGACAACGCGGCAGGGCACTTCATGCGCACGGGGCAGGTCGATCTCTGCCTCGTCGGCGCGGACCGCGTGGCCGCGAACGGCGACGTGGCGAACAAGATTGGGACGTACAAGCTGGCCGTCGTCGCCAAAGAGAACGGCCTCCCGTTTTACTCGGTGGTCCCGACCTCGACGGTGGACCTCTCGCTCGCGCACGGCGACCTGATCCCGATTGAAGAGCGCCACCCGCAGGAAGTGTTGGGGCTGCAATTCGAGGGCGAGGGCGTCGTCCCCGAGGGCAGCACCGCGCGCAACCCGGCTTTCGACGTGACGCCGAACCGCTACATTACGGCTATCATCACCGAAAACGGCGTGGTCAGGCCGCCCTATATCAAGAACCTGGCGCGGGTTGTTAGAGGAGTGCTGTAATCAGTCAACAATGAGTAGAAAACAGTAAACAGTGAACAGTAAACAGTGCTGTTCACTGCTTACTGACCACTACACATTACCATGCGTATCGTCATCACCGGCTCCATCGCCTACGACTACATCATGACCTTCCCCGGCAAGTTCCGGGATCACATCTTGCCGGAGAAACTGGATTCGCTGGCGCTGAGTTTTCTGGTCGAGAGCATGACTAAACAGCGCGGCGGCGTCGCGCCGAACATCGCCTACACGTTGGCGCTGTTGGGTGGGCGGCCGGCCGTCCTGGCCACCGCCGGGCAGGACTTCGGCGAATATCGCGAGTGGCTCGACCGGCAGGGCGTGGATACGACGCACGTCAAGATCATCCCCGACCTGTTCACCGCGTCATTCTTCGCCGGGACGGATAAAGTGAACGGGCAAATCGCTTTGTTCTACGCGGGCGCGATGGGGCGGGCGACCGAGGTGTCGTTCCGGCGCCTGCCCTACCGGCCCGACTTCGCCATGATCTCGCCTGACGACCCGGCGGCGATGAACCAGCACGTGCGCGACTGCATCGAACTGGGCATCCCCTACGCCTACGACGTGTCGTGGCAGTTAGCCCGCCTGTCCGCCGACGACATCCGCGAGGGCGTCCTGGGCTGCCGGATGCTGGCGGTGAACGATTACGAGATGAGCCTGATCGCCGACAAGACCGGCATCGGCGAGGCCGACCCCGCGCTGGCGGATAAAATTGTCGTGGTCACGCGCGGCGAAAAGGGCGCGACGATTTACGCCGACGGCCGGCGTCACGACATTCCGGTCGTGCCCCCGCGCCGCATCGCCGACCCGACCGGGGTAGGCGACGCCTTCCGAGGTGGATTGCTGCGCGGGCTGGCCGCCGGGTGGGAATGGGACGTGGCCGGGCGGGTGGCCTCGCTCGCCGCGACCTATTGCCTCGAACACGTCGGCCCGCAGAATCACACTTTCACGCGCGCCGAGTTTGTCCGGCGTTACCGCGAGCATTTTGATGATGGCGGTGTGCTCGACCAGTTAGTGTCAACGGATGGAGCGGATTGAAACGGATAAGCCCCTTCGTGTAATCCGCCGAAGGTATCCGCTGACGAAAATGCCCCGTATCAGCG
>DAOTXG010000024.1:0-6767 GCA_034435515.1 Anaerolineales bacterium | reverse complement strand
CAGCGTAGTCGGCACCTTTACAAACATCCGTGTCATGCGCCAGCGACGGCTTTGGCGCGCGGATCAAGTCACTGAAACGCCTGAGCGAGCGCTGGCGAGACGCCGACGGCCTCCACACGGGAGATCGCGTCCCGCCCGGTTCGTGTTCGCTTGGGCGAACATGCTTGACATGATCTTATTCCACTGCGTGGCCGGCCCTGGACGGCTGTACGAGTCAACCGGCAGGCGGCGACCCAGCCGCTGTAAGCGCGGTCCATCCGCGTCATGGCCGGCCACGCTCTTTCCCCTTCACACGAGCCTTCCAATTGCATAACCCCCAGCGGCGCGCGCTGGCAGCGTCTCATCTTTTAGTCTTGTGGTCTTTTAGTCTTGTGGTCGTTGCCCCACCATTCGACTAACCGACCAACTGACTATTCGGCCACTCGACCACATTCCAGACGCCGGCCAGCCCATTCGGGATCGCGCCCCGACGCGCCACTTTGTATCTGTGCTTGGCTATAGCGGCCATTGAGCTTGAGCACAGGTCACTCCGTTGCCTGCATTGCCTCGCGTGTGGCCACACGCTTCAGGAAAAGAGGCAGGCTCTCCGTCTGCTGGCGGTCTCCGCTGCCCGCCGGTTTTCCTTCACATCTGCCGGGGACTGGCCCTCCGGCAGCTCTGTTAGCCGCCAGAGGCGGCAAACATGGCGGCCAGAGAACGACGCCCACAACATGACTCCCGGAGCGCGCGCGGGCGCGCTCCAAACTTCGCCGGCCGGTTTCATCCAGCCCACCCCCGGCGAAGTTCACCTCAACACGATCAAGCGGCTGTTTATCCATCCCCACACCATCCCAACGACAAGTCCAGGCGGCCCTCCAGGCCGCCCGGACGCCCACATGAAGGAGAAGACAACATGACTACGGTGGTGATCGCCGCCTTCAGCGTCGCGCTGATCGTGATGTTGAGACACGCGCTGCGCTGCAAGCCGGCGGCGAGCGCGCCGCCGACGTGCCCGCGCGCCAGCTCATCCCCGCCGCCTGCCCGGTCTGCGGCGGCCCGGTGAAGTTCGAACCGAGCCTGTGCAGCCCGGCGCGCGGCGCGGGGTGGTCGTGCGTGAACACCGCTGGCGACGAATACCCGAACACGCATTACTGGCAGGCGCAGGGGCAGGCGTTGCTCAAGCGCATCCAGGGGCGGAGGCGCGGCGATGACGTACCCTGAACAGCCGTTGCTGGTGGACGTGCCCTACCCGCTGTCCGCGTCAACCGTGCTGCTGCTGCGCGAGCGCCCTGCCTACCGGGTCGCCAGCGACAGCCAGGCGTGCAACCTGCTGGAACTGCTGACCGTGATCATTGGCGGCCCACAGGCCGAGGCAACGGCGAAGGCGCTGCTGGCGAAGTACGGCTCGGCGGTGGCTATCGCCAACGCGCCGATGCTCGAGCTCATGCAGGTCAAAGGCATCGGCGAAGCGACGGCGCTGCAGATCAAAGCCGCGGCGGAGTTCGGACGCCGCGCGGCGTTCGACTGGCCGGAAGCGCCGAAGATCAACTCGCCCGCAGACATCGCGGCCATCCTGACGCCCCTCGTGCAAGACCGGGAACAGGAATATCTGTACGTGATCCTGCTCAACACGCGCATGCGCCTGATCGCTGAGCCGATTGAGGTCTATCACGGCTCACTCAATACGTCACTCATTCGCATCAGCGAAGTGTTCCGCGATGCGATCCGGCTGAACGCCGCTAGCATGGTGGTCGCGCACAACCATCCGAGCGGCGATCCCTCGCCCAGCCCCGAAGATGTCTCTGTCACTCGTGCGCTGGTCGAGGCGGGGAGACTGTTCGACATCGAAGTCCTCGACCATCTGGTGATCGGGCACGCCGGTCGCTTTGTCTCGCTCAAAGAGCGGGGACTGGGCTTCTGAATTCCGAAGTTACGGTGGACTCCGGCATGGAATCGTCCGTCTCGCAGGTGGGCCCAAGTGGCTTTTCCGGCTATTTTCGGGCCTTCGAGCGCTATTCCATTCCAGCGATACGTTGGAACTGACATCAACACACAAGACAGGCCAGGGAGGTCGGGACGGCATCGCGTAGCATGGCCGCCCCCTGCTTCCCCGGCTCTTTTCAACACAAGGAGAACCAACAACATGAAAATGTACAAAGGCCAGCGGCCCGCCGACGATGAAAGCTGTCCTGAGCGAAGTCGAAGGATTGGCGGCTGCCGCGTTTACGTGATCGAGGGCGACAAGGCGCGCCCGCTCTATCACGTCAAGTATCACTCTGATGCTTTTGAATGGGGATATGGAGGCTCCGGCCCAGCAGATACCTCGCTCTCAATTCTTGCTGATTACTTCGGCGAGAAGCGGCTAAACCGCAAGCAGATTGAGCGGGGCGAAAGCCGCGCGTGGCAATGGCATCAGCCTTTCAAGTGGGCACGCTTCGCGGTCGCGCCCGCCGACCACACCGGCTTCACGATCACCGAAGAGCAGATCACGGAATGGCTGACAAAACAGGAGGGCGAGCACAAAGACGACGTCGAAGATGCTATCCGCGAGGGCGACGAAGGCTCCGGCCAGTGCCCGCAGTGCGGCGGCTTCCTGTTCGGCGGTGAGTGCGAAGACTGCGGCTGGATCGAGGAGGGAGAAACAAAAACATGACCCAAAAGAAAGCTGTGCTCGTTCCAGAGTACGCCGTCGTTCGTCTCGGCGACGGTCGCGCCGGCGTTTTGGCAAAGCGCACCAGCCGGAAGGGGAAATACACCGTCGCGGTGAACGACGGCGTGAGTGTGGAGATCAAAACCAACATGCTCCTGGAAGTTCTCGCTTACCCGGCGGAGACAGCCCGCTGGTGGCTGGCCTGGCGGATGACGCCAGCTGACGACCGGTCTGGCGAAGACGAAGCGTGCGGCTATCCGCCGGTCTTCCTGAAACATAAGGGGATCACTGTGTATCACGTCTGGCACGACAATCACCTGGCTACAAACTGGTACACGACCGACCCCGACGACGCTGATCTGGACCACGGCGGGGAGGCGCAGTTCGACGTGCGCGACCTGCCGCCCGCGCCGCCCACCGGCCACGCGCCGCGCGCCCGCGCGGACCATCGCGCGCGCCTCATCGCCGCGATTGACGCGGGCCTGTTCGACGACGACGGCCGCTACCACCCCTAGACCTGCCTGAGAGATGACAACATGACACTGCTCGCCAATGAACTGCTCCCCTGGGCGCTCGGCGCCCTGCTAGGCATGGGCCTGGCGCTGGGCGTCCGCCTGCGCCGCAGCCCTGCTCCGCAACAAGAGGCGCGCCTCGTGGTTGTCATCGTGGCGTGTGAGCGCGGCGATGACGACACGACGACGACCAACCACATGAAACCGAAAGGACAAAACACACATGACTCTCAACCTGACGCAGCCGCGCCTTGACGCGGCCACTTCCGCAATGCCTATTCAGATCGGGCCGGTGTACGTCTGTTTCCAGTGCGGGCAGACGGCCGCGGGCCTGGATCCGTGGCCGATTAATCACGGCAACCCGTCGCCGCTCGACGACTGGGCGGACCACGTCGCCTCCCTGCGACTGACCTGCGGCTGCAAGAACGCCAGCCGGGTGGCGAAGTTGGGCGATGCCATCACGCCGCTGTGCTTTCACGAGAATGTCCACGGATTCGGCTCGTGGCGCGAGTTCGTGTACGCCAACGTAAGCCGCGTGCGCGAGGCCGTCACTTTTCTCGCGGCTAATGTCCCCGAAGATGAGCGAACGAACGACCCGGCGGCGCGGGTGGTGTACGGCCTGCTGGCCGGCACGCTCGCGCCGGAGCAGGCCATCGCGCGAATCCGCGCCATGCGGGAGGCGATCTCCCCTGGAAGGGAGCGTGATCGGCCCCGGTTCCAATCTCACGTATAATGTCGAGAGAGAGACGATCATGCGAACACGCAAGAAGACCGCCCAGCAGCTCATCAAGGTCATGGTGCGGCGCCTGGTCAAGCAGTTCGACCCGGAGCAGATCATCCTGTTTGGGTCACAGGCGCGCGGCGAGGCCGGACCGGACAGCGACATTGACCTGCTGGTGGTGATGCCGCTGAAGAATCCCCGGCGCGAAAAGCGCCAGATGGAACTGGCGATGCGCCGGGCCGTCTTTGACATCAAGTTCCCCAACGACATCATCGTGGTGACCCCCGAGGAAGTCGTCTGGCAGAAAGACATCCCCGGCACCATCGTGCGGCCCGCACTGCTGGAAGGAAAGTCCGTGTATGTTCGACGATCCTAAACTCATTGCCACTGTTCAGCGCTGGGTAGACAAAGCCGAGAACGATCTCAACACTGCGATCCGCACGCTCAAGCCGCCGGCGGCAAAGTGCCCCACGGACACGGTCGGTTTCCATGCCCAACCGTGTGTAGAGAAATATCTCAAGGGGCTGCTGATCTGGCGTGGTATGGACTTCCCCAAAACGCACCATCTGGTCACGCTCATGGCGCTCGTGCCAACGAATGACCGCCCAGACTTGTCGCCGGATGAGCAACTGTTGCTGACGCGCTACGCGACGGTCACCCGCTACCCGGGTGATTACGACGCGATCACGCTGACCGAAGCGCGGCAAGCGGTCAAGATCGCGCGGCGCGTTCGCAAGCATATCCGCGCCCGCCTGCCCAAACAGGCGTTGAAAGCGCTCTAACTCCCACCAACTCACATGCCAACCTGAAATGGGGGCCGGGGCAGTTTTGCCTGCCTCGGCCCTTTTGCATTTCACCCTTCACATGGAGAACTCACCACAACCTACATGAAAGCAGGTGCAGCATGAAGGCGCTCAAGTGTCCGAGATGCCGGAGACCGGCGCGGGAGTTCGAGTGTCCGCACTGCGACCACATCTACAGCGGTCCGATCAAGCACGACGACGGCTTCGGCAATCAGGACTGCCCGGCGTGCGAATACGCGCTGGTGTGTCACGAGTGCGCCTGTCCCGAAGATCGCGGCCCGGACGTACCGTTCCTGCGAGAGCGGTGCGTCTGCAACCATACACGTTACAGCCACTTCGTGAACACCAAACGGTGTAGCGTTCGGCGCTGCAGCTGCCAGTCGTTTGAACCGGCCCAGCTGCCGCTGTTGGACGTGCCTGGCCCGGCAGATGGGTATCACTCCGTCTGGTCGGACACGAGCGGCCGGATCTCGCGCGGCCCCGACCTGTGGAGGCCAAACGATGATTGACGGTACGCTGAAGACGTGGCCGCGAGTGGCTCGGCTGGTAGAAACTCCACACCCAACACGCGCAGAGATGAGTCAACGCTGACTCATCTCTGCGCGATTCAACACTTCAACGAAAGACAACATGAGAAACAAGAAGACCGTTTTTGCAGCGGATTTGTTCTGCGGCGCGGGCGGCACTTCCTCAGGGCTGTGTGGCGCCTGCAACGAACTAGACCTGAAACTTCGCTGCCCTGTCGCCAACATCGCGCTATAATGTGTTGAGCCGCAAGGACCAGGAGAAACACACCATGAATCTGGAAGACTATTTCGACTTTCTGGCGCCAAACGATATCCGTATCAAGGGGCACCGGATCGGGATTGAGTCCATTCTGTACGAGTATCTGTACAACGAGAAAGTCCCTGCCGAACTCGCCGAACGATTCCCAACGCTGACGCTGGAGCAAATCTACGCCACGCTCCTGTATTATCATCGCCATCAGGCCCAGATCAGTAAGTATATGAGCGACTGGCTGGAGCATGGCCGTCGGATGCGGGAAGAGCAGGAACGTCATCTGCCGCCGGCCATCGTGCGCCTTCGCCAACTGACTCTCGAACAGCGCGCCGAAATCCTGGCGCGTCGAAAGGTGGCCAGCCGATAACCAGGCCCCAATCCCCTCAACACAACACGATCACCCTTTGCGGGCCGGGGCAGGCAAAACTGCCCCGGCCCTTTTCCATCGCACCCCAGACAACACGAACGAGATCGCCCTCCATCTGCTCCACGCCTGGCGCGGGCAGGCCAGGCCGCGTCAGCGTGACGACATAGACTGGTACATCGTCGAACTGAACTCGCAGCGGGTTATCCTGCGTAACATCGAGATCGAACGGCGCGCTGGCTGTGGGCGCTGCACGACGAGGCCGCTTTGCAGGCCGAGTTCGACCAGCGCCTCAGCCCGGACGGCTTCAACATCGGCTTCGCGTTCGACATTTCGGACGTGGACGCCGAAGACGAGCCGTGGACGGCGGCGTGGCCGCTTCGCGTGGCTCTGGACGAACTGGCGGCCAACCCGCCGCCCCTGCCAGAGTTCGACTTGGCCGGGATCAAGGCATGGCTGGACCAGGAGACCCGGCACCCGAAGTCTGCGCCGCGCCAACAGATGATGATGTTTTGACATGAAGACTGATGGCCCCGGAGCGTGCTCACTGCACCTTCCGGGGCCAACTCGCACACCCGCGACCGGCCAAGCCTGGCTTGACCTGTGGCGGGTGCGGCCCAACTCCATCGCGTTGGGCCGCTGCGCACTGCCCCCCTTGTGAGCATCGCGCCCAGTTGGGGCAGGGTAACCCTGCCCCTTCTGCGGGCGCGTGTTCTTCCGCAGCCGGTCACTTTGACCGGCTCGCCGTTTACCAGGTGCGATTGCGCCTGGTCTTCTTTGCCCTGCGCGCGTCCCGGCCAGACGCCGCAGGTTTTCACTGAGGCCGACCACATGACTGGGCAGACACATAGGCCCTTCGACACGCTCACCTGTGCCTGCGCCATCCTGTCGTTTGCCCTACGGGCAACCGCAGGGCGAGCGGCAGGTGCAGGCAGGGCGCAGTCTGCCCCGACACGAA
>DAOTXG010000023.1:0-5117 GCA_034435515.1 Anaerolineales bacterium | reverse complement strand
GGCCACAGCATAAGTGGCGCCGCCAATCTGGCCCACCAGTTCCACGTTCTGCGCTGCTGCGGGTGTGATACCTTGCCCTGAAACAGCCGTACCTTCACGAGCGGGGGCAGGTGTAGTTGGAGAGTTTGGTTGTGCTTGAACAACAGTGGGCTGCGCCCCGCTAGGCAACAGTAAGGCCAGGGCTGCAAGCAGGCTCAAGGTGGTGAAGGTCTTGGTTTTCATGTACCCCTCCTTCCGTGGGCGCTTTGATTGTAGTCCCCTTTTCTGGCAAGGCAACTTGATTTTTTGGGGGGGGTATCGGCAGCGGATTTGGTAGCGGATGGAGCGGATGGGGCACATCCGTTACACGCGAAGCGGTTAACCCATCCGCTGCCAACTTCGCCCAGGGCCTCATCAAATCGGACGGCGCACGTTCGCAGCGCGGCTTGCGAAGCGCGCCGCGACCAAGCACAACAACGAATTGGGGATGGAGCGAATTCGTTGCTTCCCAGCTCATACAGAACTTCTTATCCGGGAGGCCACTCTTCCCCTACCGTACGAAGCAACGCTTCCCGGATAGTTTGATCGTCAAGATGGAAGCCAGCCGCGCGCATTGACCGGAGCTCTTCCGCGGCTGAGGGAATCAGCCCGCGTTGTTTAGCCAACAGCACCACTGCCAGAGTGCCTTTGAAGGGCAGTGAAATCCAGCGCTCAGGCGCCGCCGACCTCCTGAATTATTTCGTCTGCCTCGTATTGGAAGGGCGATACGCCAAACCTTTCCAGCGCCGTTAGAAATTCAGACCGGGACAGGCCCGCGATCTCCGCCGCTTTCGCCTGAGAAATCAGACGCATTTCGTGCCATTTGACCGACGCCGCCAGGCGCATTTCACGGACGAAAGTATCCGGGTCTTGCCGCAAGGCTGAAAAGACATCCCGGGGCAGTTCGATTGAGACCCGTATGTTATCCATTACTCGACCTCCACTTCTTCAATGATTCTAAGTAGGTGTTCAAAAGTTCTTGCCACTTTTTTGACGCCGAATCACGCTCAGGAAAAGTGCCAAAGACTTTTGGCGACCTACTTAGCCCCTTTTCCCGGCAGAGCAACTCGGCTGTGGTCTGTGCTGCTCTTCAGAGTTTCCTTCAAGAAACAAACGGCCCTCTTTGATATGGGGGCCGTCTATCTGGACTCACAACTCTTCGCCATAGAGATAATCATCGTGCCGTCGAGCCGTATTCGTGCGCTGGAGATGGCGGCGTTTGGCAGCCCGTCGGGGCATCGTCCGCAGCAGCCGCCGCCCTTCGGCTAGTTTGCGCTGGCGCTCCAGAAAGGCCAGAAGAATCTCGACCGACAATTCTTCGGGCGACTTCTTCTCTTTCTTCGCTTCTTCCTTGAGCGCCTCGTACACCTCGGGTGGGATTGTCAGACTCAGAGCGATTGTGCTCATCGTTCGCCTGCCTCTGTGACCATTCTAATCCTTCCTCACCGGCAAAGCAACTTGGTTTTTGGGGGTGGTTATTGGCAGCGGATTTGGTAGCGAATGGAACGGATGCGTGCTCATCCGCTCCATCCGTTACCCCATCCGCTGCCAACTTCATCAAGAGCGCAATAAAACCGGACAGCGCAAGTTCGCAGCGCGGCTCGCGAAGCGCACCGCAACCAGGCACAACAACGAATTGGGAATAGAACGAATTCGTTCGCGAAGCGTCCCAAATTCGTTGTTGTGTTGCGCCTCGTTCACACTGGGGCAGGCTGCGCTTCGGAGTACGTGATGATCGAAAATTCTGTGGACAACGCGCGCATCTGACTCAGGAGATCGGTGATCCGGTGGGAGACGCTTACTCTGTCCGACGTCTGGGCAATCGCCCTCCTCTCCTAATTTCCCTTTGCTCCCATGGCGGGAGCATTGTATAATCCGCTCATGCGCGTCATCTCGCGGAAAAGGCTTCGGGAATTTGGGGAAGGTCATCGTGATGCTCGTCAGGCTTTGCAGGCCTGGTATGCTGACGTAAAGAAAGCAGCCTGGAAGTCGCCGACGGACATCAAGCGTATCTATCGGAATGCCAGTTTCGTAGCCAATAACCGGGTAGTCTTCAACATCAGAGGAAACCGTTATCGTCTGGTCGTTGCGGTTCAATACGAGTTCGGGATCGTGTTCATTCGATTTGTCGGGACACATAGCGAGTATGACAGGATCAACGTGGGCACAATCTGATGGAGGTGCGTATGAAAATCAAGCCGATCAAAACCGAAGAGGATTATGAAAAGGCGCTGCACGAAATTGAGCGGTTGTATAATGCGCGCCCGGGCACAGCCGATGGAGACCGCCTGGAAATTCTGACGACCCTGGTCGAGGTGTATGAGGACAAGCACTATCCTATCCCATTGCCGGATCCGGTGGAAGCCATACTGTATTATATGGAGACCCGGGGACTGACGCGCCGGGATTTAGAGCCGTATATTGGAAGCCGCGCCCGCGTGTCCGAAGTGCTCAATTACAAACGCCCTTTGACCCTGCCGATGATTCGGAAGCTGTATAGTGGATTAGGAATACCCGCCGAGGTCCTAATTCAGCCGGCCAAACTATAGGCATTGGCTGCCGTCCTCACAGCTTCATTGCTGAGATGGCCTGTAGTTCTCGGATGCGGGCTATCATTTTTGCTCCCGCCACGCTGGCGAACTTCCACTGCCGCTTTCGCTCCTCTCAGGGTTAAGTTACACTAAGCCCCGCCCGGACGTGCGACGCGCTCGCTTCGCCCGAAGGAGTTGCACGAGCGCATCGCACGTTGCGCACGTCAAATCAATCAGCCATCGTCCCAGGTGGAGTACATGACAACCCCCTCGCCTCTGCCCCTTCTCTACCTCGCCGGAACGAAAAGCTGGGAGATGCCTCAACTGCCCTGCCTGAACAGTCTCCCGCCGCGCGCGACGCTTATCCCCTATCCTTCGCGGGAGGCCGCGCTCACACTTGAACGCGAGCAGTCGCCGTGGTTCATGAGCCTGAACGGCGAGTGGGAGTTCAAAATCAAGGCCAGGCCGGAGGAGGCGACCGAGGCCGAAGTGAGGTCAGGCGGCTGGTCGTCCATCCGGGTCCCCGGCAACTGGACGATGCAGGGCTTTGGCCGCTCGCACTACACCAACGTCGTCATGCCGTTCCCGCACCCGCCCCCGCACGTGCCGGACGACAACCCAACCGGCCTCTACCGTCGGACGTTCACCCTGCCCGAGAGCTGGCGTGGGCGGCGCGTCGTGCTGCACTTCGGCGGGTGTGAGGGCGCGCTGTACGTGTACGTGAACGGCCAGCCGGTCGGCCTGAGCAAAGACGCGCGCACCCCCGCCGAGTTCGACGTGACCGGCGTCGTGCGGCGCGGCGAGCCGAACGAATTGATCGCCGTCGTCGTACAGTGGTCGGACGCCAGTTTCGTCGAGGATCAGGATCACTGGTGGCAGGCCGGCCTCCAGCGCGAAGTTTATCTCTACGCCACGGGCGCGCCGCACATTCAGGACGTCTTCGCGCGCGGCGACTTGACCGACGACCTGCGCGACAGCCTCTTGCGCGTGACGTGCAAGGTCGGCTTCGCCGCGGAGAGCCACGCGGATAGCAGCGTCGAGGTGCAACTTTTCGATCCGCGCCAGCGCCCGGTCTTCAAGCAGCCTCTCCAGGCGACCGGCGGGCAGTTGAGGACGCTGCCGCGCAATGAGGTGCGCTTTGAGCAAAAGGTCCGCGCGCCCAAACTTTGGTCGGCAGAGACGCCCAATCTTTACACCCTCGTCGTGACGCTGAAAACCCTGGACGGCTCGGAGAGCACCGCCTGCCGCCTCGGCTTCCGCAAAATCCAAATCCGCGAACGCCAACTGCTCGTCAACGGCCAGCGGGTGATGATCAAAGGCGTCAACCGCCACGACCACGACGACGTGACCGGCAAGGCCGTCAGCCGCGAGACGATGGAGGCCGACATCCGCCTGATGAAGCAGTTCAACGTTAACGCGGTGCGCACCTCGCATTACCCCAACAATCCCTACTGGCTCGATCTGTGCGACCGTTACGGCCTGTACGTGATTGACGAGGCCAACGTCGAGGCGCACGCTTTCTACCACGACCTGTGCCGCGACCCGCGCTACACGCTGACCTTCGTCGAGCGCGTGCGCAACATGGTGGAGCGCGATAAGAACCACCCCAGCGTCATCCTCTGGTCGCTGGGCAACGAGAGCGGCTACGGCCCCAACCACGACGCGGCGGCGGGCTGGGTGCGCGGCTACGACCCCTCGCGCCCGCTCCACTACGAGGGCGCCATCTCGCGCGGGAACGGCCAGACCTGGGAGGGCGGCCACCGCGCCACCGACGTCGTCTGCCCCATGTACCCGCCGATCAAGGACATCGTGCAGTGGGCCAGGGAGAGCAACGACTATCGCCCGATGATCTTGTGCGAGTATTCGCACGCGATGGGCAACAGCAACGGCAGCCTCGCGGACTACTGGGCCGCATTCGAGAAATATCCCGGCCTGCAGGGCGGCTTCATCTGGGAGTGGATTGATCATGGCCTCCGGCAGACTGCCCCAGACGGCCAGCCCTACTGGGCCTACGGCGGCGACTTCGGCGACGAGCCGAACGACGCAAACTTCGTGACGGACGGCCTCGTCTGGCCCGACCGAACGCCCCATCCCGCGCTGTACGAGTTCAAATATCTCGCCCAGCCCGTGCGCGTGGAAGCCGTGGACCTGAAACGCGGCAGGGTGCGCATCGTGAACAAGCACGACTTCGTCAGCCTAGACTGGCTGCGCGGCGAATGGGAACTGACGGTGGACGGCGAGCCGGTACAGTCGGGCCAATTGCCGCCGCTGAAGATTGCGCCAGGAAGATCATTGGACGTGAAGCTCTCCTTCACCCCCTCCCTCTCCCGTTCATGGCTTCCGGCGCACCGCGCTGTGGGAGACGTGAAGCTCTCCCTCACCCCCGCCCCCTCCCCCTCCCCGCTCCGCTTCGCTTCGGGGGACTGGCCTGAAGGCCGTTCGCGATCTCCCGCTGGGAGAGGGGAGTATTTCCTCAACGTCCGTTTTTATCAGCGCGGCGATACGCTCTGGGCCTCGGCGGGCCACGAGGTGGCTTGGGCGCAACTCGCGCTGTCGAAGCCCAGGCGA
>DAOTXG010000022.1:0-2629 GCA_034435515.1 Anaerolineales bacterium | reverse complement strand
CGCACCACCTATCTGGTTCTGGCAGAGCGAGACCCGCAATCGGTGGGCAGCCTCGCGCGGGCCTTCCCCTCGGCGACGATTACACGGATCAAGCCGGAAGGGGCCTCGCTGATGGGCCAGGCCGTCCTGGTCGAGGCGCCGCCCGGCGCCACATGGCATGGGGATGCCATAGCCACGGTCTCAGCCCGTTTTGCCCCAGGGATCAGGTTGTTGGGCTACTGGTGGTCGGGGCCGAAAGTGAAGGCGGGGGAGAGCCTGTTTCTGACGGTCTACTGGAAAGCCGAGGCCGATTTCTCGACTGACTTCACGACCTTTCTGCACGTTTTACCCAGGCAATGGCATGGGGATGCCATTGCCACGCCGCTGATCGCTCAGCGCGATGGCCAGCCCTGCCAGGGGTTTTACCCCACCTCGCAATGGCGCGCGGGCGACGTGATCCCGGACGGCTTCGCCATCACCTTCCCTTCGAATACGCCCCCGGGCGATTATCCCCTCGCCGTCGGCTGGTATAGTTACCCTTCGCTGGAGCGGCTGACGCTGACCGAGGCCGACCAGCCCCTTCCCGACAACCGCGCGGTGATTGGGACGCTGACGATCAGTGCGCCGTAAGAGAGCGTCCTCGTAGGAGTGGGTTTTACCCGCGATAGCGGCCGGCGCTGCCCGGTCAGGTCGCGGCTACAAGCCGCTCCTACGATTTTGGAAAAGCGGTCCTCCCAGCTTAGGCGGGATTTGGGACACGGATAAACACGGATGAACGCGGATTGGGGGATTTATCCGTGTGCATCCGTGCCAATCCGTGTCCTGTTCCCGCTAAACTCGGAAGAGCCGAAATTTCTAACGGAGATTGCTTGACTCGGCTTCGCGTTTTGGTGTAATCTGATTTCAGTTTGCTCGTCTGCCTCCGGGGCCGGGGAACAGATGTTCACACACAGACTCAGTACGTCACGAAATCGTAGTAACGACTTCAGTCGTTGGGGCGAAAAAGCGACTAACCCCACAGGGGCGCTTCGCGGAGTCGCCGCTACGCACCGCTTCTGTGATCCACTGATACTTCGTCGCCTGCAGGTAAATATCCAGATAACGACTGGCAGTGGGTTTTCTAGCGCCAACCGTTGAGCCGAACTTTGCTCAAGGTTGGCGTTTTTGTTTGCTGTTCGGAACTGTTCAGCCCACCTGTCTCAAGGGGCGGCGCTGACAGAACACTACAGCGAATTTAGGAAATAACTAATTTGCGCCCGTCGGCGAATTCGTTCCTTCCCCAATTCGTTGTAGTGTAGTCTTCACCTGAGAAGGAGGAAAAAGATGAAAGCGTGCACATTCCTCGCATTGGCTCTCATTTTGGCTTTGGGCTTTGCCTTGAGCGGAGGTGTGGCCGCCCAGGGGGAAACCCCGCCTCCGCCTCCGACGCCTTCTCAGCCCAATGTACTCTTTGCCCCGAATGCCGGGCGGCCTTTCCACTGGCCTGCGACCTCAACAGGATCCGAAGCGCAGAATGTAGGAGCGGAAGTGGCGTTGGGCCAGCCGGGGTTGAGTTTTCGGTATGTGCAGACGTTTGGGGTGACGGAGCAGGCGTACATCGCAGATGCTGCTCATATCAATCGCCCATGGGGCTTGTTTATGGACGGCAGTAACAACCTGTACGTCACCGAAGAGCAAGGCAACCGAATGCTCAGGTATAACTCGGCCGGCACCAACACGCTCGTGGTTGGCACGGCTGGTTTGAGCTACATAGACAATTATGTATTGAGTGCACCACAAGATGCAGCAGTAGACGGGAGTGGAAATATTTGGATTGCCGACAGTAGCCGCGTGGTTCAGTACAATTCGACTGGCACGTTCCGGCAGCAGTTTCCGGCGACCGAGCCGTGGGCGTCGGGGAGTGATAACACCCGCTTGAATGACGTGCATGGCATTGCCTTCGATACCGCTAATCGGATGTTTGTCTCAGATACTAACAATCATCGTGTTCAGGTCTTCGATCTCAGTGGAGGCAGCCCGGTTTATAGTAGCACCATTGGGACAGCCAGCATTCCTGGGAGCAGTAGCAATCAATTCAACTCACCCTGGCGGCTGGCTGTGGACAGCAGCAACCGCTTGTATGTGGTGGACAAAGGTAACAACCGTGTTCAGCGTTGCACATTCAGTGGGACATGGGCATGCACTACGTTCGACAGTGGCCTCAATACACCACAGGGTATTGCCGTGGATAGCAGTAACTCTGTCTACATTGCTGACACGTCCAATGGCCGGATTCGTAAGTGTACGTCTGTCGGGGTGTGCAGTGATTTCGTGACGAACACGTACTGGTTCTATGATGTTGCAGCGGACTCCAGCGGCAACGTGTACGGGTCGGCGGCGTACCAAGATATCGTGATGAAATATAACAGCAGCGGCGTTCTAACAGGTACATTCCTCGGCGTGGAGTTTGTCCCCTATCTGACTGACAACTACCATTACCATCGCCCGCGTGTGGCGGTAGATGGTTCAGGCAATATTATCGTAGTTGAAGAAATGGGTCAGCGGTTGCTCAAGCTCGATCCGAATGGCACGCCGTTGTGGGCTGTGGGTGTGCCTGGGGTGGATGCTGGCGACAACGCACACTTCAATTATCCGCATGGTGTAGCGACGG
>DAOTXG010000021.1:0-5552 GCA_034435515.1 Anaerolineales bacterium | reverse complement strand
CGGTCAGCACCAGCGTCCAGCAGACGCTCGTCGCCCAGACGCCGCCCGCCATTTCTACTGTTCTGCTTCCGACCGTTACCCCCCTGCCCCCCAGCCCCACTGCGTCGCTGCCTGCCACGCCCACTCAATTTATCCCGCCCTCGCTCACTCCTCCCGCTGACCTCTCCCGCCCTAACGGCCCGCTGATTCGCGCGCCCCACCTCGCCAATCCGCCGCGCATTGACGGCAGTTTAGGCGAATGGACGCTGTATGCCTCTCTCGACCAGGTGGTTTACCAGCCGGAAAATTGGTCCGGACCTGAGGACCAGAATGGGGTCTTTGCCGTCGGCTGGGACTCGCAAAACCTGTATCTGGCGGTTCAACTCCTCGACGATAAGCACGTGCAAACACAGCACGGGGAGTTGCTTTACAAAGGCGACAGCCTGGAAGTGTTGTTTGACGCCGACCTGCGGGGAGACTTTAACGACGCCCAACTGAGCGCTGACGATTTCCAATTAGGACTCTCGCCCGGCTCGCTCATCGCCGAACCTGCCGAGGCCTATCTGTGGTTCCCGGCCTCCATCAAGGGAACGCCGGTGGGCGTCCAGGTAGCCGCCCAGCAATACCCGACCACCGAAGGCTTCTGGCTCGAAGCCGCCATTCCGTGGTCGCTCTTCGGCCTTGCCCCGGCGCCCGGCAACCGCTACGGCTTCGCGCTCTCCAGTTCCGACAACGACACCCCCGCCACCGCCGAGCAGCAGAGCCTGGTCTCGACCGTGTCCACCCGCCGCTTGACCAACCCCACCACGTGGGGGACGCTGGTGCTCGATAATTGACTTCGCAAGCCCTGGTTGTTTCTCACCCATCCGCTGCAGACCTGTGAGGTCTGCTTCGCGAAGACCTCACAGGTCTGAGTTGAGCCAACTCCTGCAACATTTTGTGGGTTTGACTCCTTGCCTGAAAGGATTAGACTCCCGGCCATAGCAAACTATGGATCGCTTTCTACAACCACGCGCTTTGCGTGAGAGTAATAGGTTGGTTGAGGCTTGACTTCGGCGTCAACGGATATGAAACGGATAAACGGATAGCGCCTTTGTAATCGAGTATTCGTTCCGGCGAACGGAGCGCCCTCGTGTCCAAACTCATTCCCAACGCCCCTCACGCCGACATTACCTACCGCATCATCGGCGCGGCCATGGCCGTACACAACGAGCACGGCCCCGGACACCGCGAAGAGTTCTACCACGAGGCGATGAAGCAGATGCTCACCGAGCCGCCCTTTGAAGTGGCGTTTGAGTACGAGCCGGACCTCCTCGTCGAAGACGAATCGGGTCGCGTCGTGTTCGTCTATCGCCCGGATTTGCGCGTCGAACAGCGGGTGCTGACCGAGCTGAAAGCGCAGACGCACCCGCTCACCAGGGACGATATCGCTCAAGTCATTGATTATTTCGCAGCGTGCCTGGAGTGCGAGGTGGCTTTGCTCATCAACTTTGGCCGCGTGCGCCTGGAGTGGAAGCGCCTGTTCCCGCCCAAACATCTCCAACCACATCGCCGCCGCAAATGGGGCCCGCCGCCCAAGTAAGTTATAAAGGTTGAGACTTAGCAGATGCGAAACCGCTTCGCATAAACTGATACTCTGTCGCGAACGCATTATCCGTTTATCCGTTTCATATCCGTTGACACCAAGTCAAAATCAATAAATCACTAAATCACTCATAGTCTCTCCATCACCCTCACCGCCACCAGGCCCGCTTGCCGGAAGCCTTCAGCATCCAACTTGTCCGCCGAGTCTTGCGGCGTATGTACCCACCACGAGGCGCGGCCCACGGTGGTGAGCGAGATGGCCTCCAGTCCCGCCTCGGCAAAGGGGAGGTGATCGAACAGCGCGCCGACGAGGTTGAAGCGACTCAAAGGCAGGCTCAGTTCACGGCACGCCTCGCGGATCAGGGCCAGCAGGCGATTGCTCCCCCCCACGTAACACAGGCGGCCTTTCACGCCCACGCCGTCAAAGTTGAGGACATATAGCCCCCCACGCTGAGATTGGCAGCGCAACCCGGCTAGATGCTCGCGCACGTAGGCCGCCGCGCCCATCACCGCCCATTCTTCTGCGCTCGTGATCAATAGCCTCACTCGCAACCTGTCTTGCCAATCCGGGCGACGGCCCAAGCACTCGGCAAGATGCAAGACCAGTCCGACGCCTGAAGCATCGTCAATCGCGCCCGGCGAAGCATTTCCCACATCCTGCCCGAATAACAGCGGCAGGCTGGCAAGCAGCGCGAGGACGCCCGAGGCGGTCGTGATTGGCTGCACTCCCGGAAACGCCGGTTGAGCCAGCGAAAATCCGGCGAAGGCTGCCGCGCCCGCCAACGTCACGCTGAACAGCGCCATCCGCAGGCCCAGCGGGAGGCGCTGGCTTTTCGAGTCGTAGTGAGCGACGAGATAAAGATGGGGGAGCGCCGCCTCCTCCGGCGCGCCGGGCAACTCCGCGACGAGGTTCGCCGTGCGGTAGGGTCGCCCTAACTTCTGGAGCAGCGCCGACCAGCGCGAGGGCCGCCCGCCTGTCTCCGGCGTGAGTGAGCCGGCCCGCGCCGCCTTGTTGAGCGGCCCGAAGCCCGCGACCAGCAGCAGAAGCAGGGCAGCGCAGAGAGCCGCGACCCACGTTCCACGCGTCCACAAGGCGGCGAGGATCAACAGTTCCCCCGCAAGTATCTCGAACGCCAAAATAATACTGAAAGCCGCGGAGAATTGAAACGGCTGCCGTTTTACCTGCCAGCCGAATTGCTCCAACCGGGCGGCAATCTCTTGCGCGACCTTCTCCTCCTCGCCCGAACCCACACGGCGCGGGCGAGAAATGGAACGAGCATAGGCGAGGGCGGTTTCGGGAGTAAAATCCATAGCCGATGACAGACTCTACCATCTTTCTGGAGACGGGCTTATCCGATTGGCTCTCGCTCGACGGCGAGTGGGAATTCCGCCTGGCCGATGCGCTCCCGATTGTGATGCACGTCCCCTGCGCCTGGGAGGCTTACGCCGCCGATAAGATCACCGATGGCCCGGCGTTTTACTCGCGCACGTTCACCCTGCCCGAAGAATGGAACGGCCAGAAGGTTTTGCTCGAAGCGAATGCGGTCAGTTTCGATGCGACTGTCAGGCTCAACGGCCATCTGGCCGGCCACCACCGGGGACTGTGGTCGCCATTTCAGATTGATCTGACTCCGTTCGTCCAGCCGGGTGAAAACAACCTTGAGATCGAGGTGTGGAAGCCCGGCCGGCGCTTCCCCCCGCCCGAATCGCTGGCCGGTTTTCTGCCGGACGTGTGCACGACCTTTGGCGGCATCTGGCAGCCCATCGGACTGCGAGCCATCTCGCACGCGGCGTTCCACAATTTGAAAATCATCACGACCGGGAGCGGCCAGGTGGACATTCAGGGGGGACTGGTCACCTGGGGCGATGTGCAGAGGCCTGAGGTTTTCGTCGAAATAGTCGAGTGGAAAGGCCCGGATCGCCTCAGCCTGAGCCGAGTGCGTGGGCAAGTGAACCTGCAGAACAATTCCTTCACGGCTCACGTCGAGACGCCGGACGTGACACGCTGGGAAGTCGGCGCCGGCTCGCCACGCTACATGGCCGAAATATTCCTCCGGGATGGTGACCGGCAACTGGCGTTGGTCCAAAAACCGATTGCCTTCCGCGACATTGCCATCTCCGGCGGCAAAACCCCGTGGCAGCGGCATCCCGGCAAAACCACGTGGCAGCGGCACGCTACGCGCCATGCCGCGTTGAATGGCAAACCCTTGCATTTGCGCGGCGTCCTGGATTGGGGCTGGAATCCTAGATCAATTTATCCTCATTCGACGACCATCATCGGAGATAACCTCGCCAAAGCCCAATCCCTGGGCTTCAACCTGGTCAAGTTCTGCCTGTTCGTCCCGGACGAAGTGACTTTTCACATGATGGATTGGGCGGGCATGTTGGTCTGGCTGGAGATGCCCATGTGGCTGCCGCGCGTCACGCCGGAGTTCAAGGAACTGGCCCTGCGCGAATACCGCGATGTGTTCCGGCGATTGCACCACCACCCCTCCATCGCCCTCCTCAGCCTGGGCTGCGAACTCAACGCCGAAGCCGACGCGGACCTTCTCCGCGAACTCCATGCGCTCGCCCGCGAGTGGTTCCCCAACGCACTCATCTGCGACAACAGCGGCTCGGCGGAGGCCTACGACGGCGTGCTGACCGACTTGAGCGACTTTTACGATTACCATTTCTACACCGACCCGCATTTCTTCCAGCCGCTCGTCCAGCACTTCAGCCGCGCCTACCGCCCGAATAAGCCGTGGATTTACGGCGAGTTTTGCGACGCGGACACCCTGCGAGATTTCGGGCGCATTGCTCCGGTCTTGGGAGGATATGCGCTGCATATTCCCCCAGGGCACGATTTAGCTGACCCTAACCAGCGCCAACTCTACGAGGCGCATTACGGCAAGATCAGAACGTCTGATGGAGAACGTTACAAAACTTTCACCGCAATTTGGTGGTTGACCGACAAAGTAGCGCTTGAGCGAGACGATTTTATCTACACCCTTGAACACAAACAACGGTTGGCCGCGGCGCACGTGATTGACAGGGGGGCGAGCCTGACCCGCATCGCCCGCCAGCAGGCCACCGCCATTCGCAAATTCATCGTCGAGCAGGTGCGCGCCAACCAGGCGACCGGCGGCTACGTGATTACGGGCTGGGTGGACACGCCCATCACTTCGTCCGGCGTTGTGGATGACCAGGGCGAGCAGAAATTCTCTCCGGAGGAGTGGCAGGCGTTCAACACCGACTGTGTGCTGACGATTGACCGCGAACGCCGCCGCCGTTGGATCGGCGGGGACCGCCCGGCGCGCAAAGACCCGTTCACGTGGCGGCAGGGCGAGCAGGCCGAGGTTCACCTGCTGCTCTCCAATGGCCAGAGCCATATCACCCACGCGAGATTACACTGGCGGTTGACCGACGCTCACGGCGCAGAGCTCAGCGCGGGTTCACAGGAGATCGGCGGGCTGGCAGGCGGTGAGGTGACGGAACTGGTCACGCTCAGTCTTCCAATGCCGCAGTCGCCAGAGCCTAAGCCGGTCGAATTGCGCCTGAGTGCGAAAATCACAGACGTTACGCCGCACGACCTGCACGCGAAGTTGCTGGCGACCAGCGCCATTGTGTCCTTCATCCGCCAGCCCGCGGCGGAAGAATGGGCACGAGAACCGCTCCTCGCGCGTAACAATTGGCATTTGTGGGTTATGCCGAGGCCGCGCCTGCCTTCTGCTCTTGCCATTGACGGACCCCTGCTGTATCGGCACGACTTCGCGCAGATTGACCGCGAGGCCCGCATCGTCAACGTGATTGAGGCTGAGCCGGAGCTGCCCATTATCGCCAGCGACCTCACCCGGTCACTATTGGAACGAGTCAGAAGAGGGCGGCGGGCGCTGCTGTGGCAGATGCAGCCGGACGCGCGTTACACTCGCTCCCTGCCCTTCTGGCGCGAGGCGATTCACGACTTCGCGGCGCACCCGTTCTGGGAGCATGTCCCCCACCCCGGCTAC
>DAOTXG010000020.1:0-16485 GCA_034435515.1 Anaerolineales bacterium | reverse complement strand
ACGTCCTTCGCACCATCCCCGCCGTGGAGGGGCAGGCCTTTCAAGCCCGCGCTATCCGCCTCACCAAAACTGACACGCTCCTCCTGCTCGAAGACCTGGCCGCCGCGCAGCGCCAGCAGGCTTTCTATCGCAACTTCATCCAGAACGTCTCGCACGAGCTCAAGACACCGCTGACCGTCATCCAGGGCCATGCCGCCAAGATGGGCGACGCGCCCGACGACCGCGAGGGCTGGCTGGCCTCCCGCCGCATCATCGCCGACGAAGCCAAGCGCCTCACGCAACTGGTGGACAACCTCCTCACCCTCGCGCGTCTCGAGTCGCCCTCCTTCCACCTCGACCACGCCCCGGTAAACTTCAGCGCGCTCCTCGAAGAGGCCATCCTGCAAATCTCCGACCTGGCCGAAGAGCGCCGCCTGGCGCTCAGCCTCAACCTGGCGCCCGGCCTCCCGCGCCTCGACGGCGACCGCGCCCGCCTCAAGCAAGTCGTCCTCAACTTGTTGGACAACGCCCTCAAATACACGCCGCCCGGCGGGAGCATCACCGTGGACGCCCGCGCTTCGGACGGCCAGATCACCTGCTCGGTGAGCGACACGGGCGAGGGCATCCCGCCCGACGACCTGCCCTACATCTTCGACAAACTCTACCGCGCGCGCCGCGCCAACCGCCGCCCGGTCGAAGGCTCCGGCCTCGGCCTGACCATCGCGCAGCAAATCATCCGCGCGCACGGCGGCGACCTCACCGTCCAATCCGAACTTGGCCAAGGCTCGACCTTTACATTGACGCTCCCCACCAAAGTTCCCTGAGTTCCCTCAGTTCCCAATCTCTCATGCCCCTCCGCCTCCTTCTTCTTTCTCTTTCTCTTTCCCTCCTCTCTTGCGTCATCGGCATCGCCCCGCGCAGCATCCTTGATCCCACGGCAACCCCTGAGCCTATCCAGACTCCCGCGCCCGCCTCATCCCCCACCCCCGCTATCCCACTCGCCTCCTCTCCGACCGCCCGACCAGCCGACCAACCGACCATTCGACCAACCGACCAACCGACCATTCGACCAACCGACCAGCAACCTACCCCCCTGGGCGGCTCCGCCCAAATCGCCTTTCACTCCGGCCAGACGGGTGAGGAAGATATTTTCACGATGAACGCCGACGGGACGGGCCTCGTCAACCTCACCAACCTCGCCAGGTCAGACATCACCCCGCGCTGGTCGCCTGACGGCGCGCGCCTCGTCTTCGTCTCCAACCGCGACGGCGACCGCGATATTTATATCATGAACGCCGATGGCTCGAATGTTCTCAACATCACCAACAACGGCAATGAAGACGACTCACCTTCGTGGAGTCTCGACGGGCAGTTCGTCGTCTTCGCCTCCGACCGCGACGGCGTGAACAACCGGGAAATCTATCGCATGAGGCCCGACGGCGCGCAGATTGTCCGGCTCACCCACGACCTCGGCTTTGACCTTTTCCCCGCTTACTCACCCGACGGCCAGCAAATCGTCTTCGTCTCCAACCGCACGGGCGACATGGAGCTTTACACGATGAATGCCGACGGCACACAGGTCCAGCAAATCACCGACGAACCGGGCCAGGACCTGTACCCGGTCTGGAGCGGCGATGGTCAGTTCATCGTCTTCGCCTCCAACCGCACCGGAGATTTTGAGCTCTACCGCCTCACGCTCGGCAGCAATGCCCTGCTCAACCTCACCAACAACCGGGCGCAAGACGCCTCCCCGCGCTTTTCCCCCGACGGCGCGCAGCTCCTCTTCGACACGAACCGCGACGGCAACTACGAGATTTACATCATGGAGTTCGCCTCGCGCGCCGTCACCCGCCTGACCAACAACGCCGTCTTCGACGCCGACCCGGACTGGAAACAGTAGCCTTTCTGCCACGAATTTCGCGAATTGAACGAAGAGCAAGAAAATTCGCGTGAATTCGCGCAATTCGTGGCAAAAGATACAAATTCGCCTCACCTGTCAAATCGGTGTAAACTCCGCGCTGCAAGGAGCCTTGCTATGTCCAACTTATCTCCCGCCGATGTGCTGGCCGCGTTGAACATTGCCGAAGCCGACTTAATCGCGTCGCTCGGGGCGGATTGGCCCAAACTGGAAGCGCAATACCGCGACCTGCGCGCCCACCGCGATGCTGTCGAAGGTGACGTAGTAATCCACCGCCTCGGTGTCGCGGATCAGGCGGTCGTAGGAGATCACCTTGACCCCGGCAGCACGGGCGGCTTCGGCAGCGGCGGCCGCCGCGCTGGCGTCGTGCGGGGTGATGATGATCACCTGGACGCCCTTGGTGATCAGCGATTCAACGTTGGCTTTCTCCTTGGCCGAATCGCCCTGGCTGAAGAGAATCTCAACGTCGTAGCCAGCGGCGGTGAGCGCTTCCTTGAAGCGGGTTTCGTCCTGAATCCAGCGCGGCTCGTCCTTGGTCGGCAGAACGATGCCTACCGCCAACTTGGTCTCCGCAGGCTTTGTGGGAGTGGGGGGGGCCGCCGGGCCACCGCAAGCCGACAGCATTGTTGCAGCCACGGCCAGGATGGTCATCAAAGCATAAAGGGAACTCTTCTTAAACATTGTCAATCCTCCTTAGAGATTGAGTTCATAGGGGCGGGAATTTTGATCGAAACTTTTTTCAAGGCGTTGTTGGATTACTCCGGTTCACCTCCTCGTCAACACGAGATGGGTGCGCCGGAGCATAGCCAATTACGTAGGACTGGGATTTGGTTGACCACAGCGGCGGCGCAAATTCTGGCGATTGTGCCCATCGAGATACGAACGCACCAATCATTATTGGATGGATTGAAATGGTGCGCCCCGTCCTTTTCCCTCTGCCTCAGCACGAAAAACCCCCCAGGCTTATTAGGGGAAATCCCCCAAAGTTTTCGATTGGTGAGTTTGCCTAAACCGTAGCATAATAACGACATGTCCCCTGTCCGTATCTTGCTGGCCGACGATCACGCGGTCGTGCGGGCTGGCCTGCGAAATGCGTTGGCGAACCTCCCCGATTCGGAGATCGTCGGCGAGGTGGGCGATGGCCGCGAATTGGCCGAGGCGTTGGCCCGCCTGCAGCCCGATTTCCTCGTGATTGACGTCGCCATGCCCGACTTCGAGCCGGTGGCGGCTATCCATCAGATCAAGTCTGATTATCCGGCGATGAAGATACTCGTCGTGAGCGCCTACGACGACGAGGCGTACGTGGTGGGCCTGCTCGGAGCGGGGGTGGACGGTTATCATCTCAAGGATCAATCCCTCGCCGATCTGCAATTAGCCGCGCGGCGCATACTGGATGGGGATCGCTGGATCTCCGGCCCGCTGGTGGATCGGCTGGTGCATCGCCGGCCGACCCAGCCCCGCACGGCCCCGTTGCTCACCCGCCGACAGCGCGAATTGCTGCGTCTGCTGACGCAGGGGTTGGACAACCGCAAGATCGCGCAGGCTGTGGGGCTGAGCGTCAAGACCGTCGAAAACCACCTGACGGGGTTGTACCGGGCCTTGGGCGTGGATAGTCGGCTGGAAGCGCTCAACTACGCGATGCGCCACCCGGAGGTGTTGGCCGCCCCCGGCCACGAAACCGCCGAGCCAGACGCCAGGCCGGAAGCCACGTTGACGGTGCTGCTCGTGGACGACAATCCACGCTATCGCCAACAGCTGGGCCGCTTGATTGGCAAGACTTACCCGACGGCGCTGCTTTACGAGGCGGAGGATGTGCCTGAAGCGTTGCGGCTGGCGGAGCGGGTGAAGCCGCAGTTGGCGTTGATTGACGTGGTGCTCACCGACGAAGATGGCATTCAGTGCGCCCGCCGCCTCAAGGCCCTCTCCCCGGAGACGCGCGTGGTGCTGATCAGCGCCTACCCGGACCGCGAGTTCCGTCGCCTGGGTCTGGCTGCCGGGGCGGTGGCCTTTCTAGACAAAAAAGACCTCGATGCAGCAGCAGTGCAGCACGTGATTGAAGACACCATGGGTTAATTGGCCTTGCCCCGCCTGTGCCGCACAGGTGCGCAATGCGCTCGCGCGCCGTTTATGGCTCTTTCTCACCGCGCTGACGCTGCTCTTCCGTCCGTCTTGTGCCCAGTTTACCAGAGATGCGAATTGCCAAGACATCAGGGCTTAGATTCCGGCTGAGCAGTACCTGTCTCACTTGACGCTCCCTCCCCCCTCGCATACACTCCCGGCATCTTTTAGCGCCGTCCCGCTTGTGAAGCGCATCTCAGGTTGCCATCTCGTACAACATCTTTAGTGTTTTTTCGACACTTTTTAGTCACAACTGCGTAATACCGATTATAGGGGCGGGCGTGAAGGGCGCCCCCGCTCAGACCAAATACACACAGGGCGACCGCAAGGGTCGCCCCTACCATTATCCGATAAATCCGTTCCATCCGTTGACAAACTATGCCTACCGAAAAGCCCTACCAACACGTCCCCGTCGCGCCCACCAACCCCAAGGCCCCGCGGCCCTTCAAAGCCTTCGACGTCGCCGACCTCTACGCCGGCCCCGTCGCCGACGTGCGGCCCATCGCCGACGGCGATCTTCGACCTCTCAGCGAGAAACTGCGCCAGGCGTACTTCTGGATCGTCAATCATGCCATCATCAGCCCCCATTACGACATCGAGTACAACGACGGCCCACACCAGTCCTATACCCTGGGCGACCTGAAAAGCCGGGTCAACCTGCCCTCGGGCCAGAGTTATTCCAGTTTCGTGCTCCTGCCCCTGCTCAACTTCGCCGTCCGCAAACGCTGCCTGCTCGTCGGCGGGCCGGGGCGCGGCAAGACCCAAAGCGCCATCCTCATGGCCATTCTGGGCGGATACTCCATCAAGGACGTGAAGCGCGGGATGCAGCACGGCCAACCCCAGATGACCATCTCCGACCTGCTGGGCAACCCGCTCCCCGCGGACCTGGTGAACGCTCAAAAAATGGAAGACATCCGCATTTCCTGGCGCCAGTGGCTCTCGATGCGCGTCAAGATCATTGACGAGTACAACCGCATCCCCACCCGCACTCAGTCGGCGCTCCTCACCCTCATGGCCGACAATTACGCCGAAATCCTCGACCACATCTACGAATGCCCGGAGTCGGCGTGGTATCTCACCGCCAACGACGAGGCCGGCGGCGGCACCTATCAGGTCATCGAAGCCCTGCGCGACCGGATTGACATCGTCGTCAAAGCCCTCTCCTTCAACACCCGCTTCCTGACCGAGCTCCTCACGCGCGTCGAGGAGAACTTCCGGCCTGAGGACATCGTCCCGCCGCAAATCATCTTCACCGAGGCCGAGATTGACCGCATGAACCAGGAGATACTCGACGTGGAGGTGCCCGCGCCCATCCGCCGCCGCTTCGAGTTCTTCGCCAGCCAGTTCGAGTTCCTGGAGACCGCCGCCGACCAGCTGGAATACAAGACCAAAGACACCGCCAAGCTCGCCGGGGCCGACCTGCACCAGCTGGCCATGCAGGACACTGGCAAGGACAAGGTCAAAGACATCGGCAGCCAGACGCGCAACGGCCTCTCGGTGCGCGCGCTGATGACCGCCCTCACGTTCGTCAAGGCCATGTCCTATTTCCGCGGCGACCCCGACGTCGATCTCGAAGACCTGCGCCAGATCATCCCCTTCGTCCTTCACGACAAACTCATCCCCGACCTGGACTCGCCTTTCTTCGAGGCCCCCGGCAACGCCATCTACCGTACCGACCGGGTGGGCTGGATCCGCAAACTGTTTGACCTTGCCTGCGCCGAGTACGACCGCCTGAACCTGGATAAAGACGACCCGGTGGCCGACCTCGCCGACGAGTTCGCGAAAGGATTGGAAGGCGTTTCCGAGCCGGAAGTCCGCGCCCGCCTCGTCAAAATCGAGCGCGTCCTCAACGACTGGGGCAAAGGCCGCAAATTCTACGGCCACATGTTCGATGACGTGTTGAAGTTGAAATACCTGCATCAGCGGTATACGAATTATTTGAGGTGGTTGACGTTGAAGTGACGTGTTGCGTATTGCGTATTGCGTATTCCGTAATCCGTATCCTGCTACGCAATACGTAATACGTAATACGTGCGATGATGCCTGAATTAGTCACCGGCCCCTTCGCCCAAATCCTCGAAGCCAACCGTTCGCGCTTCAACTCGAAGTTCGCCGCCGCGCGCCGCTACTATCCCAAACTCGACGCCGCCGCTTTCGGCGACCATCTGCATTTGGTTGTTGCGCCGCTCGTGGAGGCGGTTGACCGTGAGACCCCAGCCAGGACCGCCGAGGCTGCCGAAGTCCTCTACGACATCTCGCTAGACCTCGTCGCCCAGGAATTCCTCGGCCCCAACTCGCGTTACCCATACCTCGTGGAGGGGTGGCGCGTCCTCCTGCCCCGCCTGGCTCGCTTCATCGCCCAAGCCCCACGCCAGTTCGTCGGCTCGGTGACTAACGCGCTTTACAACCTCTCGGCCACGCCTGGCGCGCGGCCGCACGAGTGGGCCGCCGCCCTGCTCGACCTGGCCGAAATCTGCTCTGACGCCGAAACCCTGCTGAAAGCCGGGCAGGTCGCCGCGTGGCGCGCCGGTCTGGCCCACTACCGCTCAGGCGCGCTCCAACTCTGCGGATCGCTCGAACCAAAAATCGCCCGCGCGGCCCTCGGCCTCTCGCCCCAGGACAATTATCCACCTCTCGACAAACTCATCGAATCACTCAAAGTCAATCCCTGGCTCCGCCTGAACTCCAACCTCCAATCCCCAATTACCAATTACCAATTACAGATCGTTTCCCGCGTCGGCGCGTTCCGCGGCTTCGGCGGCCTGTTCCTCGCGCCTCCGACTGTCGCCTGCGCCGACGGGCAGTTCTACGTAAGCGACGGCGACAAGCACTGGCTGCTCACCGCCGACCTCTTCGGCGCGACCTTCCATCGGGTCGACGGCGCGCCCAACCGCAATGACACACAAGGAACATTGCCATTCAAAATCGAGAAAGGGGGGAAAGTCTCGCGCGGCGCGCAAACCCGCGTTTTCCCCGAGCTGGAAAACTTCAAAAGCATGGCGGCGAATGAGACGACGCTGGCAGTGACGTCGCCGTTGTCTCATGCCGTGTATCTAGTTGCATTAGTAGCCTAATAATGATATTTTGTGTAGGTGGTGCGCAAAATGAGACGTAAGGAGGCAGCCCAATGTATCTGAAAAGGGTCACTCTGAGAAACATTAAATGTTTTGCAGAATTAGAACTTGACTTTACACCTAGCGGTAGCCAGCCGCGTAAGTGGACGGCGGTTCTCGGTCAGAATGGACTTGGCAAAAGCACATTGTTACAAGCGATTGGCGCAGCACTCGCAGGACCAGGCGCCATACGTGAGTTGATGCCGGTCGCCGAGGGTTGGGTACGCAGCGGCCAAGCGTACGGCGAAATTGAGGCCGAGCTACTTTGGACTGAAGGTGATGCACAGACGCCCCATTGGCCTAAAACGAAGACCCCTTACATCGCACGCTATATTGTTACCGGCGAAAACATAGAGGCATTACCCTCTTCAGTCGCCGAACAGTACACTGTTCCAGTTATCGTAGATTGGCCAGGCGAAGGAACGCCTCGAGAGCGCGAAAAGATCTCCAAGGATATGAGCCGTCTTAAATTAACTGCTTATGCGGAGGGTAAACGAGGATGGTTCGCTTGTGGTTACGGCCCTTTTAGACGCCTGAGCGGAGGGGCGCAAGCTGCTGACCGAATCCTCTATTCTGGACGGAAATCAGCTCGGTTTATCACACTTTTCCGAGAAGATGCCGCTCTGACCGACGCCACTGAATGGTTGATTTCTCTCCATAACACCGCGCGCGAAGGAGATGAATCCAGTAAATATAGTCTAGAGCAAGTCAAAAAGGTGTTCAGGGAAGAACTTTTACCCCGCCCTGCCGAGTTGCTAGTCAACGCCCATTCCGCTTTGCTCCGGATTGATGGGCAGGACGGCGTCCCCTTCCGTGATTTGAGCGACGGTTACCGTAGTATGCTGGCATTAGGGATTGACCTGCTTCGCTGGGCAGTTGTCGCCAATCCCGATAATCCTAATATTTTGAATATTCCAGGGGTGGTCTTAATTGACGAGCTGGATGCCCACGCCCACCCCGCCTGGCAACGACAACTCGGGCATTGGCTACGCCACAAGTTTCCCAATCTCCAGTTTATCATTACCACCCACAGCCCCTTCTTAGCTCAAGTGGCTGATGAGCCGGGAGGCAATATTGTGTTAGAACAAACTCCAGATGGCGTATCTAAGCGCGATAAAGTTGAATTGGTTGAAAAATGGCGGGCTGACCAAATCCTGACTGACTTACTAGAACTGCCCACGACACGCTCACCAGAAGTTGAGCGGAAGATCAAGCGCTTTCAGGAGTTGAGCCAAAATGTCCATGACCTTCCAGCTCAACAAAAGCAAGAGTATGAACAGTTGCGCTTGTGGGTAGAGGACTTGCCACCCGCACTTGAAGACCAGAACGAGCGCCGTCAGGCTGAGGCCATCCAAGCTGCTGCAAATCGCTCAGCAGAGCTTATCAAAGAATTAGAATGATCCACGTTCAGCGAGGCCCTAGCCCTAAAGGCTTCAGCCACCGTGCCAAGAGATGGGTGAATCGTTACCAAGTTGAACATAAAAGCAATCCGCGACTGACCGTTACCCAGTTTTGGTCAAAGATTCGTGCCCAGATTCGTTCGGATGCTCGAATCCTCTACGAGATGTTTCACGGTAAATGTGCTTTCTGCGAAAGCTTCATGGAGCATGTTTCCCATGCGCATATTGAACATTATCGCCCTAAGGCAAAGTTCAGTTACTTAGCATTTGCTTGGGATAATTGGCTGCTTTCCTGCGGGCGTTGTAACGACACCAAGTGGACGCATTTCCCAGATTGCAATGGCATCCCCTGTCTGATTGACCCTGCGAGCGAAGATCCAGAATTGCATATTGAGTTTTCGGGCTATGTCCCTGCTCCGCTAACCCAACGCGGCGAACAGACTATTAAACTCATTGGCTTAGAGCGCAGTCCTTTGGAAGAGGAAAGAAGCCGATGGCTTACACATCTCAATGCTCTCCTTCTACTGTGCTGCACAAAAGAATATCGCGCAGAGGCGCGCGAATTATTGATCTGGGCGATGCAGGATGAAGCTCCATATGCGGCAATGGCTCGT
Source organism: Anaerolineales bacterium (assembly GCA_034435515.1). Classification (GTDB taxonomy): domain Bacteria; phylum Chloroflexota; class Anaerolineae; order Anaerolineales; family UBA6663; genus DATDRS01. Next base: position 7,343 of record DAOTXG010000020.1, on the reverse strand, counting down.
TGCTATCTACGCCATAAAGCGCCTCGGCTAGCTAACCGTACTCAACCTCACCCGCGTGTTTCTCCCCAAGACCCGATCCGCCGTATCCAGCGACTGGTGGATCAATACGTCTCTGTGTTACAAGACTTGGAGTAAGCTAAACGGTGCCATCACAGAGTGATGGGTCTACTAGTCAGGATTTTCGGTCAAAGCGGTCTACCTGATTGCGCTGACCAGCCTATGACCGCTTTCGAGCCGGGCCTTCTGGCTGACGATTTCATACAGGTGAGCCGGGTCCTGACGGACTTTTTCGCCGCTCGCACGCCAGGAGATTGGGAGCGCAAGACCGGCCAGCGCGCCAAAGACTGGACGCTGCAGGAGACGCTGGCCCATCTGACGGCCACGGCGCAAGGCATTTACGCGGCGACCGAGGCCACGCTGGACGGCCTCCCCGTCTCTTTCCCCGGCATCACCCGCCGCGCCGACCTCGCCGCCTACAACGCGCGCGCGATTGCGGCCCGCGGCCATCTGACGCCCTCGGCGCTCGCCGGCGATCTCCTCGCTATCTTCGATCGCTGTGCCGGGTTGTGCGCTGCGCTCACGGCGCGCGAACTGGCTCTGTCCTTCGTCGCGCCGTTTTACAACCGCCCACTCACGGTGGCCGAGGCGCTGGGCTGGCAGTTGACGCATCCGGGCATCGTCCACGCCGCGCAGGTCGCCAATGGCGCGGGCATCCGCCCCCTGTGGACGCATTACTCGCCGGGCCTGCTTCACCGCCAGATGACGCGCTTCTTCAACATCATGTCGCACAGTTACTGGCCGGAGCGCGGCGGTGACTTGCGCGCCAGTCTCAACTTCAACGTCGCCGGGCCGGGCGGCGGGCGCTGGCATCTCACGCTTGCCCCGGATGGCGGCAGCGCGGGCGAAGGCGCGGCCGCGCGGCCCGCGTTGACTCTATGGCTGGCAAACATGGATGTACTGTGCCGCCTGATGACCTTGCAGATCAGACCGCTGGGCGCGCTCTTGCGCGGACAAATGCTGGCCTGGGGGAATATCCCGCTCGGGTTCAGAGTGCCGTATCTGTGTACGCCAACATAAAGGAGAATTCCCATGCGCTTGACGAACATGATTTCTGCGGTTGACGCTCACGCCTGCGGCGAGCACGGGCGCGTCATCGTCGGCGGCGTGCTCGACGTGCCCGGCTCGACGATGTTCGAGAAGATGAAGTACTTCGAGAAGCATCACGACGACCTCCGCCAGCGGATGCTGCGTGAGCCGCGCGGCTACCCGGCGGCCAACTGCAACATCATCCTCCCGCCCACGCGCCCGGAGGCCGACGCGGGCTTCATCATCTTGGAGCAGACCGAGTATCCGCCCATGTCCGGCACGAACACGATTTGCGTCACGACCGTGCTGCTCGAAACCGGGATGCTCCCGATGAAAGAGCCGGTGACCATGCTCACGCTCGAAGCGCCCGCCGGGCTGGTCAAGGTCCGCGCTGAAGTGAATAACAGCAAGGTGACGCAGGTGACGTTCGAGAACGTGCCGGCCTTCGCCGTTCATCTCGACGCGAAGGTGGAAGTGCCGAACCTGGGCGCGGTGACGGTGGACGTGGCCTACGGCGGCATGTTCTACGTCATCGCCGACGCCGAACCCTTGGGGCTGCGCCTCACCCCGGACGAGGGCCGCGACATCGTGCGTATCAGCGAGATGATCAAGGCCGCGACCCGCGAGCAACTGCCCGCCGTCCACCCGGAGAACCCGGACATCGCGGGCGTCACCATCGCCCAACTCTCCGCCCCGCCCACGCGCGCAGACGCGCATCGCAAAAACGCCGTCACCGTCTCGACCGGGACGCTGGACTGGAATAGGCCCTCGACCTGGACGGGCGCGATTGACCGCTCGCCGTGCGGGACCGGGACGTGCGCGAAAATGGCGGCGCTCTACGCCAAAGGCCAGTTGAAGTTGAACGAAGACTTCCGGCACGAGGGCATTTTAGGGACGCTGTTCACCGGGCGGCTCATCCGCGAAACCCGGGTTGGCCCCTACCCGGCCGTCGTTCCCACCCTCAGCGGCCAGGCGTGGATCACCGGCCTCGCCCACTACGTCCTCGATCCCGATGACCCGTTCCCGGATGGGTTTACGGTGGGAGATATCTGGGGAAGCTGAGTCTGGGGAACGCTGATGACGCTGAAAGAACTGATAGACGCTGATTTTTTTGTGATTTGTCCACGTTAATCAGCGTCCAATCTGTGGTATCGGCGTTCTAAAAATTGTGATGAAACATACGAACAAGACCTACAAGCACAGCGAACTCACTGAGGCCATTATCAACGCCTTTTATCACGTCTATAACGCGCTCGGCTACGGTTTTCTGGAAAAGGTGTATGTCAACGCCCTGATACATGAACTTACCAAGCGCGGTTTCAAGGTGGAGCGTAAAGTCGCCATTAAAGTCTATTACGACGGCGTGATAGTTGGCGAATACGAAGCCGATTTACTCATCAACGATCTGATCATTCTGGAGATCAAAGCAGCAGAGGCTATCGCGCCCGAACACGAAGCCCAACTCTTGAATTATCTTCGCGCCACAGGTAAGGAGGTCGGCCTGATTCTTAACTTCGGCCCCAAACCTCAAGTCCGCCGCAAGATATACGAGACCGCTCGCCAAAATAAAGCGCTGTGACCAAAAAATCATCAAAAAAAATCAGCGCCAATCAGCGTCCCATCAGCGTCATCAGCGTTCCCAATGACCTCGTCGCTCTCAAGGAACGATGGAGCGCCGCCTGGCCGCGCGCCCTCGAACTTTGGAGCAAGTTCACCAAACTCAGCGAGCCGCGCTGGTGCTTCACCGACGAAGAGGCCGCCCGCGAGGGCCTGACCGACAGCTTCGCCATGATTCGCTTCAACGACCAGGCCGTTGTCGTCAACCTGGCGCAGATCAAGCAGCACCGTCTCGAAAACTTCGCCCTCGAAATCCTCGCCCACGAAATCGGCCACCACGTCTACGTCCCCGGCGACCTCGCCGACCACGCGCGCATGATCGCGCGGATGCGCTGGGGCCTGCCGACCAAAGAGCACCTCGCCAGCTTCATCGCCAACCTCTACGGCGACCTGCTCATCAACGACCGTTTGCAGCGCAGCGCGGGGTTGACCGAGTCAGGCGTGTACGAAACGCTCGGCAATAATTCGACCGACCGCATGTGGACGTTCTACATGCGGATTTACGAGATCTTGTGGCGCTTGCAGAAAGGGACCCTCGCCAAAGGTGAGATTGACGCCCGGCTCGAAGGCGACGCTCACCTGGGCGCGCGGCTCGTCCGCTCGTACGCGAAAGACTGGCTGGACGGCGCGGGCAAGTTCGCCGCGCTCTGCCTGCCTTACCTGCTCGAAGACAACGGGCAGACGATGCAACAGCTGCTCAAAGGCTGGCGCGACACGCAAAACGCCGGGGCCGGGGGGATGCCCAGCGGGTTGACGGAAATGGAACCGGGGGAGCGCGAGGGCGCGATCCATCCCGCCTACGACCCCGAGCTTTCCGGCCTGGGCGAAGCCGAAGAGGGCCAGGGACAGGCCGGCCGGCCGCAAGAAGTCGGGCAAATGCCGCACTCACAGGGGCAGCACCGCCAGCCGTTCGAGTACGGGCAGATTCTCAAGGCGCTTGGCCTCAACCTCAGTGACCATGAGATCGCCATCCGTTATTACCGCGAGCGCGCCCTGCCCCACCTCATCCGCTTCCCCACGCGCATCACGCCCGAATCCACCGAGCCGCTCGCCGAGGGGCTGGAGCCGTGGGACATCGGCTCGCCGCTCGAAGACGCCGACTGGACGCAGAGCGTCATCGTCAGCCCGCACGTGATTCCGGGGATGACCACCGTCCAGCGCGTGTGGGGGACAATGGATGGAACCTTGCCGAAGAAGGAGCCGGTGGATTTGGACTTGTACGTGGACTGTTCCGGTTCAATGCCCAATCCGCAAGCCAGCGTGTCGTATCTCACCCTCGCCGGGGTCATCGTCGCGCTCTCGGCGCTGCGCGCGGGCGCGCGCGTCCAGGCCACGCTGTGGAGCGGCGCGGGGCAGTTCGACACCACGCGCGGCTTCGTGCGCGACGAGCATCAAATCCTTGGCATCCTCACCGGCTACCTCGGCGGCGCGACCGCCTTCCCGATCCACATCCTGCGCGACACCTATAGCCCGCGCAAGCCCACCGACCGTCCTGTGCACATCCTCGTCATCTCCGACGACGGCGTGACGACGATGTTCGACAAGGACGAGAAGAACAACAGCGGCTGGGACATCTCGCGCCTGGCGCTGGAGAAGGCGCGCGGCGGTGGGACGATGGTGCTCAACCTGTATGGCAAATGGGAGGACAACAAGGACCTTGCCCGCGCCCACGCGGAAGGCTGGCACATCAGCGTCGTGCGCACATGGGAAGAACTGGTAGACTTCGCGCGTGAGTTCAGCCGGATAAAGTATGGAGAGGAAGCAGAACGCAGATAAACGCTGAAATGACCGCTGATGGACGCTGATTTCATTTAAAAGAATCAGCGCAGATCAGCGTCGCATCAGCGTAATCAGCGTTCCCCAACCACCCATGACCCAAGAAGGTCCTCTGCTGGAGTCTCTTACCCGGCGCCTGGCCGAGTGCCCCGCCGACTTTCTGGCGGAGCCTCGCATCGGCGCAGCGGGCAAAGTCCACGTGGCCGCCGTGGTCTCCGACGTGATCCGCGACCTCGGCGGCGAGCCGCTCATCCGGGCGCAGGCCGTCGCCTTTGAGCCGAAAGACGCCCGACAGCACCGCAACCGCATGAGCCTCATCCTCGTCGCCGGCTGGCTCCTGCACGATCCGTGGTTCATTCAGCAGAAGCGTTTCGCCGACGCGGCCTATGACTTCCTCGCCATAGGGCTGAACGAGCTGGCCCGGCACGCCAAAGCCTCCCTGTTCGTGTCCGACCCTGACCGCCGCGAAGAACTCGCCCGCCTGTGCCTGAAGGCGCTCGACCTCCGCCCCGCCGGAGAGACCGAAGCCCAGGCGCAGGACCGCCTCAACACGCTCAACACCGCCGAGCGGCAGCGCGTCATCCAGGCCGCCCGCCAGGCCGAGCAACGCGCCCGCGAAATCCGCGAAGCCATGGCGCGGAAAGAAGCCGAAGAAGCCACCGACAAGTGGTCACGAGAATAATAAAAATCCGTGCGCTTCGCGGTCCGTGTTCATCCGTGTCCCAATGACCGACGCTGAGCGTTTCCCACTTCTAACCGACGAGGGCCGCCGCCTCCTCCAATGGATGCGCGAGCACCCGCACGCCCCGCGCTACACCGCGCAGAGCGGCAACCGCCTCACCGCCGAATACTTGCGCCGCGTCGCCGAGTTTGAAGCGGAACTGAAGGCGACGCCCGTCGGCTGGCAGCCCGGCGCCTATCCCCCGTGGCTCGACGGCTTCCTCGACCTGTGCTTCGAGGACGTGCCTTTCTATCGAGGTTATGGCGCGCGACCGGCGGACCTTGCCGACATCCCCACCACCAACCGCGCCGACCTCAGCCGCGCGCCGTGGGCCTTCGTCCCGGACTCGCTGCCCCTCGACGACCTCATCATCAACGCTACTTCCGGCACGACCGGCCACCCGCTCCTCATCCCCTCGCACCCCATCGTCGGCGGGTGCTACACGCCGCTGCTCAAGGCCGCGCTGGCCCGCTATGGCATTGAACTCACCAGCGGGCGCGGGCAGGTGTGCTGTATTCTCGTCGGCTACCAACGCCAGGCGTTCACTTATCCTTCGGTCACGCCGCAACAGGACGGTGCGGGCCACCTCAAGCTCAACCTGCACCCCGACGACTGGCGCGACCCCGACGACCGCGCAAAATTCCTCGACGATTGCAATCCAGAAATCTACACCGGCGATCCGATCGCCTTCACGGAATTGATGAAACTTCCCCTGACCACCCGCCCGCGCGCGCTGATCTCCACGGCGATGATGCTCCTGCCCGGCCTGCGCCGGCGCCTCGAAGCGCACTTTGGCTGCCCCGTGCTGGACGTTTACGGCATGAACGAGTGCGGCCCGATTGCGGTTTACGACGAGGGCCTGGGTGGGCACGTCATCCTGCACCACCGCCTGTACGTGGAAATCCTCGACCCCGCTGGCCGCCCCTGCCCTCGCGGGCAGCGCGGCGAAGTGACGCTGACCGGCGGGTTCAATTTCTACCTTCCGCTGCTGCGCTACCGCACCAACGACTACGCCAGCCTCGAGTTTCAGGGCGCACAGCCGGTGCTCGTCGGACTCGAAGGCCGCCCGCCCATCCTCTACCGCACCGCGCGCGGCGAAATCATCAACAACCTCGACGTGACCGGCGCGCTCAAGCCCCTCGCGCTGCCGCAATACACCCTTCACCAGAACGCCGACGGCTCACTGCTCTTGAAAATCCGCCGCGCCGCCGGCGACCTCGTCCAAATCCGCGCCGCCCTCCTCGGCCTCTTCGGCCAGGCCGAGGCGTTGACCATCGAAGAAGTTGATTCCTTCGGCGACAAAGTCATCCAATACACCTCCGCTCTCCTCCCGCCCCTTGCCACCTGACACCTGCCACTTGTTACATGCCACCTGCTACCACCGGTTTTCTCCTCGGCAAATTCCTGCCTCTCCATCGCGGCCATATGTACCTGATCGAAACCGCCCAGAGTCGCGTTGACCATCTCACTGTGCTCGTCTGCTCACTCGCGCGCGAGCCGATCCCCGGCCAACTGCGCTACCAGTGGTTGCGGGAACTCTACCCAGACGTCGACGTCCAACACTTCGCCGAAGATGTGCCGCAGTCCCCGGGTGAGCATCCCGACTTCTGGAGCATCTGGCTGAACGTCATCCGCCGCTTCGTCCCCACCGGCCCTGATTTCGTCTTCACCTCCGAAACCTACGGCGACCAACTTGCTGACCTCCTCGGCGCGCAGCACATCTGCGTAGACTTGCACCGGCAAACCTTCCCGGTCTCTGGCACAGCAGTTCGCGACAATCCATTGGCGTATTGGAGCTTCATCCCCCCACCCGTGCAAGCCTATTACTCAGGACAGCTCAACCTTGTGCTCGCGGCGGATTTGGAATCCGCCGCCGGACGCTTCGCGCAAATCCAGCGGGAGCAAGAGATGTGAATAACCGCCAGTATTACTCAGGACAGCTCAACGGAACACGCCATAAGGAATACGAGTCACGTCCCAATGGGACTGGCCTGAAGGCCGTTCGCGATATTGCGTAATGCGTATGGGTGTAAATCTCAAATAGCGCGCCTACACCGCGAGCGGGAGCGTGAAAGAGGCGCTTCCCGAACCGATCAGGACGGATTGCTGGTAACTTGCCCGGAGTAACGCCCAACCCGCTTCC
>DAOTXG010000019.1:0-9362 GCA_034435515.1 Anaerolineales bacterium | reverse complement strand
GGACTGCCGCCGCCCCGCAGTGCAACTGCGCGGCGAACAAAAAGCGCAGTTTATACCCGCGGGGGTATAGATGCAATCGTCATTTGTTCTAAGGCGCGGCTCCAACCAGGCGGACGAGAGTCGAGTTGGAGAAGACGATCAGCGCCTGCCCGCAGATGTAAAGCACCCAAACGATATCGTGAATGTGCGGCCAGTTGGTCTGCCGGAAAAGTTGATTGCCGAGCAGGATGTCGGACAGTAAAAACAGGTTCGCGCCGAGCGCCAGCAGGAACAGGGCGGGCGCTTGAACGGCGAGCGCAGTCGCAAAGCCGGCCATACCGGAGAGCAAGAGAGCATAGCCCAGCGCTCCATAGTTCAGTGCTCGCGCAGTCTTGGGAGAGTTCACGAGCGCGAACCACAAAACCACTCCGGCGACGAGATAGCCGCCGATCACCACGAGGCCGGCAGGCGCATAGATCAAACCCAACCCGGAGGCAATGCGGCTATAGCCGATCAGATAACAGACGTGCGCGACCGCAAAGGCGGCCATGCCGGCCAGCGTGCCTTTGAGAAACGGGACGTGGTTGGCCAGGATCATATCGCCTACAAAACTCGCCGTCATGCCGAGGAACAGCCACAGGCTCACCTCGGCCAGAATCCCCGCGCTGTTAAGCCGCCAGATCAACGCCGCGCCGACTAACAGCGCCGAGGTGCCCATGAGCAGCCAGGTGTTCGAATGGCGCGTGCGCTGTTCATTGTATTTGCCGAACGCAAACGCGCCAATCAGCGCCGCCAGCCAGGCGCCGAGGAGGAACATGAGCAGAGAGCGATAGGGCTGGGCAATGGCGAGTGGAAACATGAGGGCCTCAGGGAAATCAGGGAACTCAAGGAACTGTGGGAACTGTAGGGCTCTGAGTTCCCATAGTCCCCTGAGTTCCCTCAGTTCCCAACAACCAACACCCCTGCCCCTTTGAGTTCGCTCCGCTTCATCATCAGCAGCGCGCGGTTGGCTTCTTCGAGGGGAAAGGTCTGCACCTCGGTCGTGATCGGAATCTGCGCGGCGAGTTGCATGAATTCTTCGGCGTCGCGGCGCGTGACGTTCGCCACGCTGCGCACCGTCCGCTCGCCGTACAGCACATTGTAGTCCATTTCGGGAATCGGACTCATGTGGATGGCGTTGATGGCGACCGTCCCGCCCTTGCGGACGTGCCGGAGCGCGACCGGGACGAGCCAGCCCGCCGGAGCAAAGAGGATCGCGCGATCGAGCGGATGCGGCGGGTCTTGCTCGGCGCTCCCGACCCACTCGGCCCCCAGGGCGGCGGCGAGGGCGCGATGCTCCGGGCTGCGCGTGAACACCGAGACCCGGCACCCCCAGTGGCGCGCGACCTGGATGACGATGTGCGCGCTCGCGCCGAAGCCGTACAGCCCGACTTTCTCGCCCGGCTGGACTTCCGCCTTGCGCAGCGAGCGGTAGCCGATGAGGCCGGCGCACAACAGCGGCGCGGCCTGAACGTCGGAAAAGGCGGGCGGGATGGGCGTGACGAAGTCCTCGCGCGCGAGCATGTATTCGGCGTACCCGCCGTCCACATCCCAGCCCGTGAACTGCGCGCGGTCGCACAGGTTCTCCTCGCCGCGCTGGCAATACTCGCACGCGCCACACGCGGAGTATAACCACGGCACGCCCACCCGGTCGCCTACCTTCCAGCGCGTCACCTCTGACCCGGCCTCTTCGACGATGGCAATCACTTGATGACCAGGGGTAATTGGCAATTTGTGATTGGGAAGATCGCCCTCGACGATGTGCAGGTCGGTGTGGCACACACCGCAGGCGCGGATTTTCAGCAGTAGAAATTGGAGATTAGAGATTGGGCGCGGGATGTCCACGAGGGCGAGAGGAGTCTCGGAAATGGGAGCAGGCGAGGAAAGTTGGAGGGCACGCATGGGAACAGCCTTATTTGAGCAACCAGCCAATCACACTGTAAAAACCCGGCTTGTCCAACACAACATCAAGTGATTTATCGGACAAACTGTACTCGTACAGCTTACTTTCACCCAGAGGTGCATCTCGCTCTAAAAGCTCGACATAGAGATTCTCGCCATCTGGGGACCAGGAAAACGCACCCGGCAGTAGGCCGCTAAAATCCACAAACTCAACCTCCGTAGAATGACCCACAGACTGGATGTAGAAGGAGCGGCGGTTATAATTCCAGAGCTCCACGATATAGGCGAAACCGTTGCCTTTAGGGTTCCAAGAATACGTATAAAGAGCTCGTCCCTGGGATAGTGGATTATAGTAGCTTAGTTGGCTTGTTTGACCCGTGGATGCTTCATACAAATACAGACCTCCCTGGCCATCAACAAGCCGGGTGTAGACAATGTACTTACCATCGGGCGACCAAGCCGGGCTATATCCATCACCTAAACTACGTATTGGCGACAAACTCTCTGTGTTCCATAGGACAATCTCCGACTTGTCATCGTCAGAGAATTCTAATGCCACCAGCTTACCATCAGGCGACCAGCTACCAAAATAGCTAACGGGCCTAGATGTCGATATAGGTGTTATCTGTTGGCTCGAAGTGTCAATGTAGAACAAGCCGACATTGTTGTCAGCTTGATCTTTGTTCGACGAGAAACCAATACGCGTGCCATCAGGAAACCACGTAAGACCCCTTATCCAAAAGCCAGTTTGGTCGACAATCAATTGCCGAGTATCACCAGAAACCAAGTCAAGAACAAATAACGTTTTGCCACCGACCGCATCACCGGTTGTATAGGCGACCTTATGACTATCCAGCGATACTTCTACCTCCAGAATCGCCTCAGGCACTTTCACAAACTGAGTGACAGTTTTGTCCTCAAGATTCAACTGACCTATGCTGCACATTAATGTTGCGTCACAGTATTCGACTATGGCATAGGTCTTGCGGGGGCTAGTTTCATTGGTAGCGTAAGATCCGCATGATGAGGCCAAACACATGAGCGTAAGTCCAAAAGTTAGCTTGGAGTAGAGACTTTTCGACATGGTCATGGGATTTTTGGCGACATCCCCATTTTATTCCAAATCTCGGATAGCGGGGTGAATTAGTCCAAGCAAGGAGAACGCCGCAGTGAGGAGGCCGCCCATCACGAAGACCGGCGATGGGCCAAAAGAGTCGGTCGCCCAACCTGCCAGACCAAAACCGATAGGCAGCAGGCTGGTGGAGCCAAGCAGATTAATACTGGCGACGCGCCCCAAAACGTCTGACGGGACGCGCTCTTGAACGATCAGCGACCAAACCAGGTTGCTGACAGACAGCGAGGCGCCTAAGATGAAAATTGGGGCTACGACGCCAACCCAGGTCGTAGGCAATCCAAGCGCCAGCGTCATCAGGCCGACGACGACCAAGCCGCCATAAACAATTAGCCCGCGCCGTCGAATGCGCGCCAGGCGGCTAATCCCGGCTGCGCGCGCCGATGCGGCCTCGCAGGCCCGCTTCAGTCATGCGAGCAACTCGTTTCTCACAGCCGACCTCCGAAGAACTCCACCAACACGGGTGCGATGGCCTCCGGGGCGACGTTGTGTTGCTGACCTTCCAGAGTGCGGCGCCGCCCATCGGGGAGGAGGCTCACAAGCATATCCGCTGTTTCATGCATAAACGGAAAGCTCGCCCCGCCGGTGATCACGATTGTGGGCGCCCTGACGGCGGCCACCCGCTCGGCCGGCACCACATAGTCGCCCATGATGGTGGCATCGTAGGCGAGCGTATGTGCCAGGGCCTCCTGCGCACCCCACCACGGCTGGGTTCGCGCGAAGGCAACAAAGTCAGGTGGTAGGCCCACCACCTTCGCCATGAAGAACTCGACTGCGTCGCCTCGGCGGCCCGCCAAGACCAACTCGGTGAAGGTCTTCGCGGTGTCTGCGGGTGGGCGGGGACGGCTGGCGTCGGCGCTGTAGGGCGGCTCCCACAACGCCAGCTTCGTGATGCCTGGGAGCCTGCGCGCCGCCTCAAGGGCGAGGGCCGCACCGGAGGACGTGCCGTACAGATACGCCGATCCGCCAGCCGCGGCGAGGACGGCCTCAATATCCTCGACCTCGCGCTCGACCGCGTACGGCGGCGTGTCTCCGCTGTCGCCCCGCCCGCGCCGGTGGTAGTTGAACATGGTGAAGTGCTCCGCCAGAAGCGCCGCCAGGGGCGCATTCGACGTATGATCAACGGACCCGCCGCACACCAAAACGACCGCTGGCCCCTTACCCGACAAATCGTAGGCGATGGGGGTGCCGTCTTTCGAAATGACTTTTTTCATGTTCGTTCTCCTGGCGAGTCGGATGGTCTTTCCTCAGCGGGATTAGATGTTGGTGATTGTGTTGTCATGGCCATAGCCAATTCTCCTAAAAGTTGTCGCAATTCTCAGACCTGCCCGACGATCAAGGTTAATCATCTGATAACGATTTGCATTAATTGTAGAACAAATATTCTACGTGTCAAGAGGGGGCCCGTGCCGCACCAGGCTCACCCAGTCGGTCCGGGGCTCGCCATGCGCCAGCGGGCCGCGCACCGTCTTGCCGTCCCAGGCTTGGGCACGTCGCGCCCCGGCCCCGCGGGGCACGCAGGGGCCGCCGCCGCGGGCGGGTCAGACGCCTGTCAGGGTTTTCTTGAAAAAGCCCTGCCTCCGGGAGAGGGGCTGGGGGCGAGGAACGGAAATTCAAGTACAATAGTCTCTGGACGGCAATTCAGATCATCCCGCAAGGCGTATATTCAATAATCCCAGTTAATCATGCGCGGCGACGATTTGAACGACGAGCAATTGATGGCGCGGGTCGCCGACGGGGAGGCGGCGGCGCTCGAAGCGCTGTACGACCGCTATAGTCCGGCGGCGATGGGCCTGGCGCTCCGCATCACCGGCGACCCCGCCACAGCTGAAGAGGTCGTCCAGGAGACCTTCTGGCGCGTGTGGCGCAAAGCCGATGCGTTCCGCGTCCAGCGCGGCGCCTTTACGAGTTGGATGTTCAGCATCGTCCGGAACCTGTCGATTGACGTCCTGCGGCGGCGCGGGGTGAGCGCCCCGGCGGCCGACCGTGAAGTTGAGGCGGCGATTGAGCAAGCCCCCGACACAACGGCGGACGTGGCCGAGGCGGCGTGGCTGGGCGTTAAGCATCGTCAGGTGCGGGCGGCGATCGCCGCCCTCCCGGCCGAGCAGCGCCGCGTGATTGAGCTGGCCTACTTTCGCGGCCTGACGCGGCAGGAGATTGCCGCCGCCACGGGCGAGCCGTTGGGCACGATCCATACGCGGGCGCGGCTGGCGCTGCAAAAATTGCGCGAGGCGCTGCGCCTGCAAGGTTTTGACGAGTAGCATGGACGAGACAGAGGAGCTTTTTCCATTTTACGCGCTGGGCGCGTTGAGCGACGACGAGCGCGCGCGGGTGGAGGCCTACGTCGCTGCCAACACTGGCGCTCAAGCCCGGCTCAATGAGATGATGGGGACCACCTCGGCGCTGGCCTATGAGGCGGCCCCGGTCGAGCCGTCCCCGGCGTTGAAGAAGTCGTTAATGGAGCGGGTGAACGCGGACGCCCGCGCCCGCCGATCTCGTTCCCGCGCTCCCGCGCCTGTCCCGCCCCGCGCAGCCTGGCTGCCGCGCCTCGTCGCCGCGTTCAGCCTGATCGTCGCCGTGGCCGCCGGGGGATGGGCGCTCTCGGTGAGCCGCGAGGTCGCCCGCCTGCAATTGCAAACCGAGGCGCTCCGGCAGGAACTGGAAACTCAGCGCGGCGCGCTGGCGCAGATCGCCTCGCCGGACGCGCAGGTGTTCGCCATCGCCGGGACAGAACACCAGCCGGGCGCGTACGGGCAATTGATTGCCAATACTCAGACCGGCGCGGCGGTGCTCGTCGTCGCCGGCCTGTCGCCGCTTGAGCCAGGGAAAGTTTACGAGTTCTGGCTGATCACCGGGGACACGCCCGTCGGCGCGGGCATGTTCCAGGTGGACGCGCAGGGCCAGGCGATCCTGCAGGTGCCGCAGAATGTCACGCCCGGTTCGTTCAACGCGATTGGCGTCTCCATCGAGCCGGAGGGCGGCAGCCAGCAGCCCACCGGCGATATTGTAATGCTGGGCAGCATCTCCTAGCCCTTTTTCTTGCTACCCTCGTTTGACAAGCCTCCTGGTGTCCTCAAGACACTGGGAGGCTTTATTTTTTCGGCCCTCCCGACTCTGGCAGATTACCGTAGGTCACGCTTTGAGCGTGACATCCCCTAATTGTGCAAACCGTCACGCTGGAAGCATGACCTACATGGTGATTGCACACAAATTGCGCTCGTGGCGGATTTGCAATCCGCCGCCGGACGCTTCGCGCAAATCCGGCGGGAGCGAGAGATGTGAATAATCACCAGTGACCTACATGGCCTCCCGTTAAACCCAGGGGAACTTATTTCCTCAGGCCCGATAAATGCGAACATCCCGACACTGCGTACTAATAGAGGACACAATCGGTTGTGCCATATCATGACTCTCACGGAGGTAGTTATGTTAAACGAGTGCTGTTAATGAGAAACATCCCCTTCAAACCTGTCCATCAAACCCAAGCCACTTCGGAAATACATCATCTCACACCCACAAAAGGAGACCACCATGCGTAAGTTACTCTATCCCGCCGTCCTCGGCCTGATGGTGATTGTGTTGGCCCTCGGCTCGGCCTCCCTGTCCAGCCGCGCCGCCGACCATCTCGACGCTCCGGGGTTAACCCCGCCGGGCGGGGACACCAGGCTCGACGTCAACGACGTCTACGCCTTTCAGTCCCCCTCGAACTCAGCCAATACTGTGCTGATTATGACCGTCAACCCGCTGGCTGGCGTTCTCAACGACGGCACCTTCCATCCCGGCGCCTCCTACGATCTCATGATTGACACCGACGGAGACGCGAAGGAAGACATGATGTACCGGGTCACTTTCTCGGCGCCGGATGCCTCTCTCGTGCAAGACGTGAGGCTGCGTCTTGTCGCAGCGGGCGCCGGAAGCGGGGTCTTGGCTACCGGCCAGACCGGCCAGGACATTCCGGTGGACGGGGGTGGCATGCTGCAAGCCGGCGTGTTCGACGACCCCTTCTTCTTCGACCTGTTGGGGTTCCTGAGCCTGAATTTCTGCTCTCCGGGGACTAACTTCTTTACCGGTCTCAACACTTCTGCCATCGTGCTGGAGGTGCCCAGCGCCTCGCTCGGCTCCAGCGACATCGGCGTCTGGGCGCGCACCTATCTCAACGAGAAGCAGATTGACCGTATGGGGCGGCCGGCGATCAACACCGTGTTCATCCCCAACAACGTGTTTGAGCCGTCCGGCACCGAGCCATCGCAGAGGAATGCGTTCAACGCCGGCAAGCCGAGGCATGACCAGCGGGATTTCCGCGGCGAAGTTGTGGATACGCTGGAGATCTTCTATGGCGCAGGTGATCCTACGGTTGGCGCTCTGGCCGACTTCCTGCTGCCGGACATTCTGACTATCGACACTGCAATGCCAACCGCTTTCCCCAACGGGCGGGGCCTGGCAGATGATGTGATTGACATTGAGCTGGGACTCGTGACTAATAGCTTCGTCACTTCGGACTGCGTGGTCAGCGACTCGGCCTTCACGAGCACTTTCCCGTATCTGGCGCCAGCGAACTAGTGGTCGGTCAAGTTGAAAATGATGGGTTCGTAGTGACCGCTTCGCGTTAGTCGTCGGCCAGCCAGAACAACCCGTAGGGGCGGCGCGCCCGCCCCTACGGAATCCGATTCGATCACGTCTGAGACAAGAGTGACCAGATGAGCAGACGCAAGACTATTCTCCTCCTGGGGACGACCCTGGCTATTGTGGCTTACTCTTACTTTGATCCTTTTCGCCTGTTCGACAAAGGCGCAAAGTCGCCTTTGCAAGATGTAACCCGCATTGACGGCAGTGAACTGGCCGACCTGCCTCCCGCTGATCAGGCCATTCAGTTTTTCCAGGAGAGAATCAAGCAGAACCCACAGGACGCCGTCAGTTACACCCTCCTGGGTGAGATGTACATGCGTCGGGCCAGGGAGACCGGGGACGTCGCCAGTTACCAGCGAGCCGAGGCCGCCCTTCGGGAAGCCCTCGAACTGCTCTCCGGCTATACCCCGGCGCGCGCTTCGCTGGCCGCCGTCCTTTATGCCCAGCACAACTTTGTCGAGGCACTTGAGCTGGCCCGGCAAGTCTACCAGGACGACCCCAGGATCACCCAGGCGCTGGCGACCCTGGGGGACGCCTACCTGGCCCTCGGCAATTACCAGGAGGGCGAAGAGGCTTACCAGGAGTTGCTGCAGAAGAACCCTACGCCGCCAGTTCTGGCACGCCACGCCCATCTCGCCGAACTCAAAGGCAAGCCCGAGGAGGCGTTGCAACTCATGGAGCGGGCGGCAGGTGAGGCGCTTAATTCAGGCGGCTCAAAAGAAAGCGTCGCCTGGTATTTGCTGCGTTTGGGCGACCTCTACTTCAACACCGGGCGCATGGATGAAGCGGGGGAACACTACGAAGCGGCGTTAAGGGTCCTCGACAATTACTACCTGGCCCTCGCCGGACTGGGCAAAGTCCGTGCGGCCCAGGGACGTTATCCGGAGGCCATTGCTTTCTACGAACAATCCGTGGCGATCATCCCTCAGCCGGACTTCCTGGCCGCGCTGGGCGACTTGTACACCATCACCAACCAGCCGGATAAAGCGCAGCGCCAATACGAGACCGTGGAATTTATCGGCAAATTGGCGGCGATCAACAAAGTGGTTTACAACCGGCAGCTGGCGCTCTTCTACGCCAACCACGATCGGAAGTTAGACGAGGGCCTCGACCTGGCCCAAAAAGAGATCGCCATCCGAAAAGACATCTACGGCTACGATACGCTGGCCTGGGCGCTCTACAAGAATGGCCGCTATTCCGAGGCGGCCGAGGCGATGTCCCAGGCGATGAAACTGGGCACGCAGGATGCCCTCCTGTTCTACCACGCCGGGATGATTGACGAGGCGCTGGGCGACCATACCCAGGCACACAAGCACCTCTCCCAGGCTCTGGCGATCAATCCGCACTTCGACGTTTTGCAGTCGCGCATCGCCCAACAGACCCTGGCACAGACGCATGCCCAATGAAACTGCCCAGCAATGCTCGTGGCCCGCGTCCCCGCGGGCCTTCCCGGCCGCGAGGGCGCGGTTGGGGAGCACTGACCTAATACTCTCTAAGACTGCCCATCCACAGCCAGACTGAGAGGCCCTTATGAAAAAGTTTCATCGCGCGGCGATTGCGCTGTTGGCCTTGGTCGTCGCCCACATCTTCGTCCCGGCTGTTGCCGCGCACCCGCTGGGCAACTTTACCATCAATCACTACGCCGGCCTGCACGTCAGCCGCGAGGCCATTGTCGTCGACTACG
>DAOTXG010000018.1:0-5113 GCA_034435515.1 Anaerolineales bacterium | reverse complement strand
GAGCGCGGCTTCGCCGGGCCAGTCCAGATGAACGCGCGAAGTGACGAGCAGCGTCGCCGTCAGCGGCATATGCTCGCGGGCGAAATTCGCCAACTCGCGCGCGGCGCGCGCGGCTTCGTCCCCGGCGCGCACGGCTTCCACCAGCGTCTCGGCGTTGTCCAGCACGAGCAATGTCCGGCGCGCGCCCAGGCGGGTCAGAACCGACGCTTCGAGTTTGCGTGGGTCAGGCTCAGCCGGCAGTCCGAAGAACTCGGCCAGCCGCACCAGGAACGCCACCCGGTCGGGCAGGTTTTCGAGCGAGATGGCCCACACGCCGCCGGGCCAGGCATGGGCGAAGCGTTCCGCCGCCTCGCGCGCCAACGCGGTTTTGCCCAGCCCGCCGCCGCCGTGCAGCGTGAGCAGGCGCGGGCGTTTGTCCCCGGTGAGCTGCTCGCCAATCGCTTTCAACTCGGCCGCGCGGCCCTGAAATGCGCCCATGGCGCGGGGCAGGGCGCTCAGTTCCAGCGGCGGTTGATGCTCTTCAATGCGCGGCGCGCCTTCCGCATGGGCAAAACCCGGCGCGGGTGTGCTCAGGCTCGTGTATAACACCGGCACGCCCACGGCCCACGCGCGCTTGCTTTTTTCAAGCGTCTGCCGCGCCTGCATCACTGCTTCTTCCACCGACGAGCCGCGCGCCAGTTCGCCGTACAACCTGCGCGAGAAGGCGCGGGCGTCGTCGTCGGCAATCGAAAACCGCATCCCCAGCGCGTAAGGCACGCCCTGCGCGGCGAGCGCGGCGGCCAGGTTGCTGAACTCGGTCGGCCCCGGCGTCGCGCTCACGCAGGCGTTGAGCGTGACCAGAAAGACCGTCTTGCGCACGCGGCGCACGAATTCCTGCGCGGTGACGAAGTCAACCGCCCCGTTCTCCTTTTCAAACAGCAGGACGGCCTGGCCTTCGTGCTGGCCGCCGTGCCCCATGAAATGCGCGACGCGGTTCGTCTGCCCAGCCAGCAGGTCGCGCAATTTTTCGAGCGTCGGCGGGCGCGCGCGCTCCAGGCTCAGCGCGGCGGGGACGGCCCGAATCACTTCTTTCAAGCGTTCCCATTCGCCGTCAATGTTGAGCGGGGGGATGTCTCCTTCGAGCGGGTTGGAGGGGACGGCGACGACGTGCAGGCCGCCCGTCAGCGTCGGGGGTGCAATGCGCTGCCCAGGCGGCAAACCGCGCGCGAAGTGAAAATCTGAAACGAGGAAGCCGCGCGGGCTGCAAGCATATTCCCAGGGAATAGCGTGCAGGTCGGAGTCCCCCAGCACGAGCAAGATGCGCTCCGGTCCGGCCTCCAACGCGCGGCGCGCGGGTGTGTCGGGCGGGAACAGCGCAACATACACCGCCTCGCCGTACTTTATCGGGTCTTCCAACGGCTGCGGCGGGCGACCCGTCACGCCCCTGGCGGGGATGAGGCGCGTCAGGTCGAACGTGTGCGAGGGCGCGCCGTCGCAGGCGACGGCAACCTGCGCGGAGTCAGGCGGGCGGGTGAGGGTGAGTTCCATGCGGGTATCCCCGTAGCGTATGCCGCTGGATGATACACCCGATTGCAAAAACGGGCTTTCTGTTTTGACCCGGTGTCAACGGATACGAAACGGATAAACGGATTTGTCGCGCGCTATCCGTTTATCCGATGCCTATCCGTTGACGCCAGATTCAAAAAGCAAATCATGAAACCGCCTCGCACAGGTGAAAGGGTCATGGCGCGTTGCAGAATTCGTTTATTCGTTGCCAATTCGTTGACAGCAGAACTGCGGAAGATAAACGCACCCGCGCGTAGAGACGACCCGGTGGGTCGTCTCCTGCGCGGGAGGGACACCAGCCCGGAGACGTTCCACCGGGTCGTCTCTACAATGGGGCAGGGCGGTACCTTTTCCTTGGTCATCGAATGCTTTGGCCTGCGTGTGCGCATATGATGACGATGGAAAAGTTGGATGTTATGGATAGATTCCAGTTCCTTGAGTTCCCGCAGTTCCCAGCGCCGGAGGGTGGTGCGTCAGTGGTTGCGAGAGTGACCCTTTTCTCAATCTATATCACGTAATATAATGTAAATTATATTACGTGATATGCCGGTTAAGTTAGAACGCCTTATGGTATACTCTCGCCCCAATGAAATTCGACGACAAACTTCTGCCTCGCATCTATGGGCCGCGCGAAATTGGGCTGGCGGCGCTGATTCTCCTTGCTTTGATGACCCTGGTCGTGGCCGGGACAACTTTGCTCCGCTCACCCAGGGCCGTCGGCTCAAATCCCCCTACCCTGACCACAACCCCACCAGCACTGCCAACAGCAACTTCTGCCCGGAAGCCAACTGCCACCCCGCTGCCCGCCCCCACAAATACGCCAGCGGCTGACCTGCCTGCGCCGACTGAGCCTATCCCAACAGCCACGTGGTTTTATGTAATCCCAGCCCAACCCACGCCTGTTCCCACGCCGGTTCTGCCCGAAGCCGCCCCATTTCCGACCTCGTGTGACGGCCCTGGGCGCATGAATATCCTGCTCATCGGCATTGACGGCTTCAACGCGAACAATGCGCGGGCGGCGCGCGCCGATGCCATCATCATCCTCGGCGTCAACTTCGCCGCCAAAACTGCGCAGATGCTCTCCTTCCCGCGCGACCTATGGGTCCAGCTGCCCAACCTGCCGCAGGTCCCAGAAGCCAGGCTCAACGCCGCCTATCACTATGGGGAACTCTACCAGGTCCCCGGCGGCGGCCCGGCCGCGCTCAGCGCCGTCCTGGCGAATACCTTTGGCCTGCGCATTGACCGTTACGCCGTCGTCAACTTCCTGGCTTTCGAGCAGGGCGTGGACGCCATCGGCGGCATTGACATCAACCTCCCCGCGCCGCTCCACGATTCAAAATACCCGCTGCGCGACGGGAGCGGGACGATCGCGATTGATTTCCCGGCCGGCGAGGTGCACATGGACGGCTCGACGGCGCTGATTTATGCCCGCATCCGCCACGACAGCAGCGACTTCAACCGGATGCGCCGCCAGCAGCAGGTCTTGTTCGCCATTCGGAATAAACTGCTCGCTCCTGAGACCATCCCCCATGTCCCGGCGCTGGCCCAGGTGCTATTCAACGCCGTCCGCACCGACATGACGCTTGAGGACATTGCTCTCCTGGGCTGCCTGGGGCCGCAGGTGAGCCGGGAGGCCATTCAGACCTGGGTGATTGACAACACAATGGCAAAGCCGACTAAGCTCCCTGACGGCGCTCAAGTCCTGCTGCCTGATCTGGAGACAATTTCGCCGATCCTGCAGAACTTCAACACGGGCGAGTGACCTATGAAGAAGGTCTTTCCTCTCCTCAGCCTGGCGGCGCTGGATGCGATTTTCCTGGCCGCCGCTTTTGTCGCCGGTTACTACATACGGGCCATCACGGCGGAGGACCCCGCCCTCACGCTCCCTCTGCCCGGCCTGACACAATCTTCTTATCCGGTGCTCGACGATGCCCGCCGCATCCTCGCCGCACACTACATAAACCCCCTGCCTGACGATAAGGCGTTGGAATATGGCGCGGTGCGCGGCCTGGTTAGCGCGGTGGGCGACCAATATACCGTGTTTGTCGAGCCGCAGGCGCACGAGCTGGAAACACAGTCGTTGCAGGGAGAATACGGCGGCATTGGCGTGAGCATCAGCCGGAACGCGGCGGGCGAGGTTGTGCTTTCCCCCCTGCCCGATTCCCCCGCCCAGCAAGCCGGCATTGCAGAGGGCGACATCCTGTTGGCGGTGGACAACACGGAGGTGACAGCCTCGACGACTATTGATGAGGTGACAGCGCTAATTCGAGGGCTGGTCGGGACGACCGTGAGTATCCATGTTCGCCACGCGTCCGGGGGTGAATTTATTGTCAATCTGACCCGGCAGAATATCCCCCTGCCCACCACCACCTGGAAAATCGTGGAAGGCCAGCCGACGATCGGGCTGATTGCGGTCAATCTGTTCAGCGGGAAGACGCCGGACGAGGTTCAGCGCGCCCTGGCCGAGTTGCAGGCGAATGGCGTCACACATTATGTACTTGACTTAAGGGATAATGGTGGTGGTATACTCGAATCGGCGGTAGCGGTGGCCTCGCAATTCCTGAACGGGGGCGTGGTCATGTACGAAACGCAGAGGAACGCCCCGGAGAAGGTTTATACCGCGCCGCCGTCAACCGGGGGGCTTACTACCGCGCCACTGGCGGTATTAGTGAATCACAACACGGCCAGCGCGGCCGAGATCGTGGCCGGCGCTTTGCTGGACCGCAATCGCGCGCCGCTGATTGGGCAGACGACTTACGGCAAGGGTTCCGTACAGCTCGTCTTCGACCTGTCAGACGGCTCGAGCCTGCACGTGACGGCGTACTTGTGGCAGACGCCCGCGCGGCGCAAACTCGACCAGGTCGGGCTGACGCCGACGATTGTGGTCGAGCCGGCGACGGACGGGAGCGACGCCGCATTGGCGCGGGCAGTGGATTATTTGCTGAAGGGACCATGACCGCGAAAACCGATGGCGGCGTCAAGGTCGTCGCCCAAAATCGCCGCGCCGCGCACGACTACTTCATCGAAGACCGGTTCGAAGCGGGCATCGTCCTGCTGGGCAGCGAGATCAAATCCATCCGCGCCGGCCGGGTGCAGCTGCGCGAAGCCTACGTCCGCACCGACCCCGCGCGTGGAGAGGTCCTGCTGCTCAACGCGCACATTGCGCCCTACGATCCCGCCGCGCGGCAGAATCACGATCCGTTGCGAGACAGGAAGCTTCTTTTGCACAAGAAGGAGATCGCCCGGCTCACCGAAAAAGTCCAGCAGAAGGGCTACACTATCATCCCGCTGAAAATTTACATCACCGCCCAGGGCCGCGCCAAGATAGAAATTGCGCTGGCGAAGGGCAAACGGCAGTACGACAAGCGGCAGGCCATCGCCAAGCGCGACAGCCAGCGCGAGATCGAGCGCGCTTTAGGCCGGAGGGACGGAAAGTGAGCGACGAGCCGCGCTCGATTGCCGGGCTGAATCGGCTGCCACCTGCTGAAAAAGAGCAGCGCTACGCCGAAATCATTCCCCCTGCCCTGCTGGAACAGTTTGGGATTAACCCGGAGACGCTGGCTGACCA
>DAOTXG010000017.1:0-27526 GCA_034435515.1 Anaerolineales bacterium | reverse complement strand
CCTATGGAACTTCAACCCGGCGGGCGCGCGGAC
The DNA here is from genome assembly GCA_034435515.1 of Anaerolineales bacterium. Classification (GTDB taxonomy): domain Bacteria; phylum Chloroflexota; class Anaerolineae; order Anaerolineales; family UBA6663; genus DATDRS01. The sequence continues at coordinate 27,493 of DAOTXG010000017.1, read as the reverse complement.
AGGGCGGCGGAACCGCTGGGCAATGTAGTCCGTGGGCTGATCGCGCAGGGGAGCACGTCGCTCTACGACGCGGTTTGTCAGGCCGCCGGGCGAGTGGGCGACTTGCGCGCTCAACACGAAGCGGCGGGCGACCCGCCGCGTCTGTACGGCATCGTGGTGCTCTCGGACGGGAAGGACACGGCCAGCCAGATCACCGAGAACGATATGTTCCTCTGCCTGCCCTCCGGCGAGGCGGTGCAGGGGGTGCGGGTGTTCACGATTGCCTACGGCGACGACGCCGACACGGATTTTCTGCTCCCGCTGGCCAACCGCACCGACGGGAAGTTCTACACTGCCAACCCGGAGAACATCGAGGAAATCCTGCAGGAGATTTTGGTGCAGTAGGCGGTTATTGTTCCAGCGCCGCCAGGAAACTATGACGTTGAAACCCAAGCCTGTTTGGGCTTACAATTACCTCGAACATAGGAGATGGCTATATGCCACAATACGATGTCTATCACGACGCGGTCAAACGAGCGCTCATCAAAGATGGCTGGACTATCACGGATGATCCCTTCATCATCGAGTTTAAAGGTTTGCGATTATATGCCGACCTCGGCGCAGAGAAGCCTATCGCCGCCGAGCGGGGTGGGCGTAAAATTGTGGTCGAAATCAAAGTCTTCAGCGGCCTTTCACTCATCACCGAGATGGAGAAGGCTGTAGGACAGTACGGCATCTATCGGACCTTTCTCAAGCGTGTCAATCCAGAGCGAGAACTATACCTGGCGATTGCCGAAGACATTTACGAAGACTTTTTTCAACGACCGGCCATTCAGGAAATTATCTCTGACCACAAGATAAGTCTGTTGGTGTTTGAGCCGGAGGCAGAGGAGATCAGCCAATGGATAAGTTAGACACCTACCGCCGCATCCTGCAACAAATCGTAGGACGCCATGCGGAATATCTGCCCAGTCATGGGCAGATTGAAACGATGCCCATCGCGGATACGAGCCGTGACCAGTATCTCTTGATGGATGTGGGCTGGGATCGGACGGGGCGCGTTCATGCGGTCGTCTTCCATTTGCGCATTCACGACGGCAAAGTTTGGGTGGAATGGGATGGCACGGAGCAAGGCGTTACGCAAGAACTGCTCGACGCCGGCATTCCGAAAGAAGATATCGTGTTGGCCTTCTACCGGCCTGAAAGACGCTCGTTCACCGAGTTTGCCGTCACCTGATTTCACCAGGAATCTATATGCGCTTTCTCGAAAAGATCTGGGACGACATACGACACGGCGAGAACATTGACCACTACACCACCATCGTCGCCGCGTTTGCGCTGGTGGTGCTGGGCATCTTGGGCGTTGCGCCGCCGGAATTAATCGCCGCCCTCACGCTGGGCGTCCTCGGGCTGTTGGCGCTGTCCAACCTTGTGAACCGGCACCGGCTGGAAGAGTTGTCAGAGAAGGTCGCGCGCTCTTCGCAAGGCTTCTTTCTGGAAGAGTTTCCGCCCGACCTCAAAGATACTTTTCAATCCGCCAAGGAAGTCTGGCTCATCGGCGTCACCTTGAGCCGCTTCCTGAAGAACAACTACGGCCCGCTGGAAGAAAAAATCCGCAAGGGCCACGCGGTCAAGGTCCTGCTGGTTCATCCGGCCGGCGCGCCCCTCGCCATGGCGGCGAACCGCTACTACGCCGAAATCAACCGGAACGTGGAAACCAGAAGCGCGGATATCCATCACAGCCTGCAGCTGCTGTGCGGCCTGCGGAAGATCGCGCCCAAAAAAGTCGAAATCCGCACGATCCAAAGCCCGCTCACCTTTGGCGCGATTTGCGCCAATCCCGACTCCGCCTCGGGCGCGTTGTACCTGGAGCATTACTCCTACCGGACGATGGCCGACGCCCAGCCCAAATTCGTGCTGCATGCCCGCGACGGCTACTGGTACGATCTCTTCAACGCCGAAGTGCATACCCTGTGGAACAGCGGCGAAGCCTGGAAGTGCCCGAGTTAATGGACGCTATCCGAAACAGGGTTTTTGCCACGAATTACGCGAATTAGCGCGAATTTTGTGCTTTTACCTGGGAGATTGCGTCTCCCGGCTCGGGTGGGGCGGACAGTTCCCATAGTTCCCCCAAGTTCCCGAAATCCTGCACCTCCCGACGCAGGTGGGGCGGAATGATCAGCAAGTTCCTTCCTTTCCCTGAGTTACTGCCTCTCCCGACGTGGGTGGGGTAAAAGGGGTAATTACCATACAACAAAGTGGGTGTAGAATAGTCGTCGCCATCCCTTCACTTTAGAGCACAGGCCGATGACCAACCCCAAACCCTTCTGGTATCTCCGCAATTGGCAGGCGTGGCTGGTGCTGGTGATGGGCATCGTCACCGCGCTCGTCATCCAATATCCCTGGATCATCGCCCTGGGCGTCATCGGCTATTTGCTCGCCCTGCTGTTTGAGGCCGTGGGCGGGGGCAGCTCCGACACCAGTTCGTCAGTCCGCCTCATCGAGCAGGAGAACCGCAGCCTGCGCGCTGAACACGCCCGGCTGGTCGGCGGCCTCAAGGAAGAGCAAGCCCGCAACGCCGCGCTGGAGGCCAAAAACCGGCAACTCACGCAGGAACTCGAAACCGTGAAAGCGGAGCTGGAGAAACTGAAGCGTGTTCATTCGTGAAAATTAGCGCATATACGCGCTGGACATAACGCGCCAGACCTCACAGGTCTCTAAGACCTGTGAGGTCTTTTTCATTCTCCTGTTTTGCCTCCCCAATGCACGTTTAGTTCACGAACCCTTCACGCCTCCTGGCTACTATGAACGCAAAGATGAGCCTTCGCCGACAGAGGCGCTTTCACGAAGCAGGAGTAACCACAATGAACCAGGACCTCACCCAAGCGTTTTTTGCCAATGTCGCTCACGATGTCGCGCCAAGCGCGGGTTGGTTCGTAGGCGGCCAGCCGTCGCGAGCCGGGGGCCAGCGCCCGGACGCGAGCGGCGTGCGCCGCACCAAGATCGTCTGCACCTTAGGCCCCGCCAGCGCCTCCGAGGAGGCAATCGCCGCGCTCGTCGAGGCCGGCATGAACGTGGCCCGGCTCAACTTCTCGCACGGAGCCCACGCCGAGCACGCCGCCGTCATCCGCCGCATCCGCAGCGTGGCGCAGCGCCTCGGCCGGCCCGTCGCCATCCTGCAAGACCTGCAAGGCCCAAAAATTCGCACCGGCGTGCTGGCCGGTCACACGCCCGTCGAACTCAAGGACGGAGCGGAATTCACCATCACCACGCGCCCGGTCGAGGGAAACGCGCGCGAGGTGTCCACGACCTACGCGGGGCTGCCGGGCGATGTGCAGCCCGGCGACACGCTATTGCTGGACGATGGCCTGATGGAGCTGCGCGTGGAGCGCGTGGACGGGCCGGACGTGCGCACCCGGGTGGTCCACGGCGGGCTGCTCAAAGAGCACAAAGGCATCAACCTGCCGGGCGTCGTGGTCGGCATTCCCATTCTGTCGGAGAAGGACCTGGAAGACCTGGCCTTCGGCGTGGCTCAAGGCGTGGACTACCTCGCCGTGAGTTTCGTCCAGTGCGCCGGCGACATCGTCCGGGTCAAGCAGGCGCTGGCGGAACTGGGGCCGGAGGCGGCCTCGCTGCCCGTCATCGCCAAGCTGGAAAAGCCCGCGGCCCTGGCGAACCTGGAAGCGATTCTGGACATCGCCGATGGGGTCATGGTGGCGCGCGGCGACCTGGCGGTTGAACTCTCCCCCGAATTGGTGCCGCCCGCCCAGAAGCGCATCATCCAGAGCGCTAACCAGCGGCGCAAGATCGTCATCACCGCGACGCAGATGCTCGAATCGATGACCCGCAACCCGCGCCCGACCCGGGCGGAAGCCTCGGACGTAGCCAACGCGGTTTACGACGGCACGGACGCGGTCATGCTGTCGGGCGAGACGGCCTCGGGCGATTTTCCGGTCGAAACCGTGAAGATGATGGCCGCCATCATCCAGGCGGCGGAGGCGACGCTGGACGAGTGGGGCCGCTGGAGGGGGTTGAGCGAGGACGCCGATGAAGCGCTCAACCTAGCGCGCGCCGCTCGCGAACTGGCGCGGGGGCAGAAGGTGACGGCCATTGCGGTCTTCACCCAGGCCGGCCGCAGGGCGCTCGACCTGTCCAAAGCGCGTCCGGGCGCGCCCATCGTGGCTTTCACGCCCGACCCTGAGACGTATGCCCGGCTGTCCCTGCTCTGGGGCGTCACTCCCTGCCTGATCCCTGACGCCGACACGGTGGAGGCGATGCTGGCGTGCATCGAAGCGGCCGCGATTCCCGATTTGCCCATCTACGCGGGAAGGCAAATCGTCCTGATCGCCGACCTGCCGGCGGGCAGTTCCGTCCCGGCCAATCTTCTCCTGCTGCACACCGTGCGCGCCCCGCTGGCGGCGCTGCCTGCTCCGGGCGACGTGGGGCGCGCTCGCCTCGCCGCTGCGCGAGTCCGTCGCACATAAAATATAGCGCGCCAGACCCGGCAGGTCTCAGAGACCTGCCGGGTCTTTCTTGGCCTCCCCAGGGCACGTTCAATTCACGATCTCTTCACGCTCGCCGGCTACTATGAAGCATGAAAGTCGTTTCACTTTGGAGGAAGCCATGAACACTTTGTTTATCTTGCTGGCCGCCATTGCGTTGGGGCTGTGGACTATCCCCGCCGGTAGGAAGCAGGCCGACGGTTGGAGGGATTGGGCCGACTTTGGCGACGGCGATTTGGAGGGCGGGACAGATAACGTGCGACAGAAAGGAGCTCACCATGTCACAAGCAAGTTATTCACGATCTCTTCACGACGAATGGCTATGATGAATCTTGAAAGTTCTACACAAAAGGAAACAATCCAATGAACAGCCGAAAATTTTACCTCGCACTGGTCAACCTGATCGTGGCCGCGCTGCTCTTGGGCGCGTGCGGCACGCCGACTGCCGCCCCGACCGTCGTCCCGCCCACGGCCACGGCGACTGCCATCCCGCCCACCGCCACCCACACAGCCATCCCGCCGACGAACACCCCCGTCCCCCCGACCGCCACTCCCGAGCCGACGGCCACGCCCGACATGACGGCGACGGCGGAAGGGATTGCGACAGCGACCGCGACGGCTGCAATCGCCCAGATCAACGAGGAACTGAAGGAATATGGCCTGACGACTGACGGCGGGTACCTGGGCTGGATGCAGGACTCCATGACGATCAAAGTAGACACCTACATGGAGCAAAAACAGCAGACCAATTACCCAGACATGAATATCGCCGACTTCGTTCTCCAGGCCGACATGACTTGGGAAACTTCGACTGGTCTGGCGGGCTGTGGGTTCGTATTCCGTTCCGAGTCCAATCTTGACCGGGGGAAACAGTACCGGGTCTACATAGTCCGTCTCCAAAATCTCCCGCTATGGGGCCTCGCCTATTTCAACCACGGTGAGGGCACTCCACTGACTGACGAAATTTTCACTTCCACCTCGGCGCTGGACACGAGTCAGGGCAGCACCAATCGGATTACGATCATCGCTCTGGGCAATAAGCTAAGTGTTTATGCTAACGGCGACCAGTTGGGGGCGTTTAACCACGACAAAGCCAGTCAAGGCATCGTGGCCTACATGGCTTTCCAGGAATCGGGCAAAACTACCTGCACCTTCACCGACTCCTGGCTGTGGGTGCTCAAAGGGGAAGCGTGAGGGTGTTGTGGAGGTAAGGGGGCAAGGGGCCATGGGAGACAGGGGGATGGGGGGCCCGGCTTAGTCAACCCAGCCAGCGCCGGGCCCCCCGATACGACCCGGAGAAATTGTAGGGGCAGGGCTGGCCCCTGCCCCTGCCGGGCGACCGCACCCCCCATTCGGGGGGCAGGCGGGTCGCCCCTACCATTGCTGATTGTGTTTTTCATGAGGAGTTTGCCATGCGCCGCCGTCTGTGTATCATCCTGCTGAGTTTGATCATCGCCTTGACCGTCGCCGCGCCGGTTTTTGCCGACACGACTTACGTCGTCCAGCCGGGCGACACGCTGACCAAAATTGCGACCCGGTTCCAGGTCAGCATCCAGTCGCTGGTTCAGGCCAATCACCTGAGCGACCCGAACGCCATCCGGGCGGGGCAGACCCTCGTCATCCCCGACGACGCAGCCCGGCCGGCGCCAGCGGCGGACATCACGTACATCGTGCAGCGCGGCGACTCGCTCGCCCGCCTCGCCGCCCGCTTTGGCGTGACCATCGAAGCGCTGATGGCTGCCAACCATCTGACTACGACCACGTTGCAAGTCGGCCAGGTCCTAGTCATCCCTGCCCCTATTCCCGCCGCGCCCCCGTCCATCTACGACCGCGTCCGGGGCAGCGCCGCCTTCGTCCGGCGCATCCACGCCGCGCTCGACTGGCTCAAAGCGCACGACCCGGAGGCTTACCAGCACGTGGAGACCTACGTCACGGTCATCACGCCCAGCCTGTACGCCCACCTGGCGCAGGCGCGCGCGCTGCCCGAAGGCGGCTGCGCCGTCCGCGCGCTGGCGCGCGGGGATATGTCAGTGGAGATGACCGCCGCAATGTTGTTTCACGAGGCCGTGCACTGCCACCAGTTCGCCACGGCCGGCCGGTTGACAAGCAAGGAGGCCGAAGTGGCCGCCTACAGTGAACAGCTTGCATTCATGGAGCGGCACGGCTTTCCGCCGGAGGAGATCGAATATTACCAGCAGGTGCTGGCCTACTACGCCGGCCAGCCCGACGACGGGCGGTACATTCCGCCGCCGGATTTTTAAGCGCAGGCCCAAGACCCTAAGGGTCTCGGAGACCCTTAGGGTCTGAATTAGATAGCCACTAAGGAGGCAACGATGTCACACAGAAACCTGAACCCATGTCTGATTGTCTTTTTGATCCTGGCGACGGCCTGTGCGGCCAGCGCCCCGACGCCCACCGGCACGCCGACGCCTGACCTGGTCGTCACGGCGCAGGTGGTCGAGGCGACCCAGGCCCAGGCGACCGCCGATGCGGCTCGAACACAAGAGGCGCTGGCAGCCGCCGAAACCCAGGCCGCCGAGGCGACGGCCACTCAGTCCTTTGTCCTCACGGCCACGCCGGCGCGCGCCACCGAGGTCGCCGCCCAGCGCCAGGCCACCCGCCAGGCGGCCACCGCGCAAGCCATCGTCGAAGCCACCGCGCAGGCCCAGCCTATGCTGGGCGTCATCCAACAACTGCACGCGGACGGCTACCTGGGCCGGACCGAAGGCGACTATCACCTGTTGGAAGATTTCGACGCCAGCTGGGCGCAGCTCAACTATTACACTTTCTGGGACACCGGCTACGCCCCCGCCGACTTAGTCGTCCGCGCGGATGCCTGGTGGAGTTCCGCCAGCGACAAGGCCGATTGGTGGAACTCCGGCTGCGGCTTTGTCTTCCGCGCAGAGAGCGAAGACAACCACTACCTGGCCTACCTCGGGTTGGACGGCTGGGTGTACTTCTCGGCCTTCCGCCAGGGCAACTACGTGGACCTGGGCGGGAAGAGCTATGGGAAGGTGGATATCCCGACGGGTGAAGCGCAGCTGATGCTGGTCGTCGAGGGCGACAAGTTCACATTCTTCGTCAACGGCGAACGGGTCTACAGCAAGGTGGACAAGATGTTCGGCTCGGGGGCGCTGGCGCTCACGCTGATCTCGGGGACGAACAAGGACTATGGCACCTGGTGCCGCATGAAAAACATTGAGCTGTGGGAGCTGAAGTGACCAGCTATCTTGGGATGACGCAACCCTGCCGGCGAATGCGACGCGAGCAACGTGATGTCTATCTCCGTCAAGCTGCCCCGCCATCGAGCCTATCTGTTGCGCTGCTGGGAGGAGCGGAGCCAGTCCGTGAGCGTCTGGCGCTTCAGCCTGGAAGAGGTGCACACTAACCAGCGGCGCGGCTTCGCCAGCCTGGAGGGGCTGAGGGCTTATTTAGAGAAGGAAATGGCCGACGAGGCGGCCGGCCCGCCTGCCCCCCACCTGCCGCCGGAAACTCAGGAGAGGCGAGACCTTAACGGCGCCCAGCAGCGAAAATGAGATTCAAAATAAGATTGGCGCCAAGGCTTCCTCCCAGGCGCTTTGGCGTTTTGTCTGCAATCGGGATTCGTCCTATACTTCGGTATCCGCTCACTTTTCACTCAGCGGAAATTCCTATCTCCGGGTGGTCGTAGGAGCGTGACTCATGAGCCTCCCACAGTTATCCGAATCAATCATCCGCGCCGGCGCGTCGGCGCAGAGTTTTGAGCGCGGGCAGGATTACTATCGCAGCGGCGCGATCTCCAATACCGTCCGGCAGGGGAATCACTTCCTGGGCGACTGCGAGGGCGCGAGCGCGCCGTTCTACCGGGTGCAGGTTGAACTGGACGAGGCCGGCATCCGCGAGGCCCGGTGTTCCTGCCCCTACGAGTATGGCGACTATTGCAAGCACATCGTCGCTCTCCTGCTCACCTACGTCCATCACCCCAAGCAGTTCGCCGTCCGCCGGGACCCCGCCGACCTGCTGACCGACCTCAGCCGCGACGACCTGGCGGCGCTGGTGACGGCGCTCTTGAAACACCAGCCTGACCTTTACGACTGGATCGAGGCGGCCCTCTCGACGCCCTCCGCCTCCGGCCAAACTAAAAAACCCCGGCGCAAAAAGGTGGACGCCGAAATCTATCGCCGTCAGATCCTCGGCCTCCTCCACAGCCTGGACGGGATGCGCTCGTCCGAGGCCTACTGGCACGTCGGCGGGTTGACCGACCAGCTGCGCGGCGTGCAGGAAACCGCCATGAAGTTCCTCGACGCGGGCGACGCCGAAACCGCGCTGACCATTCTCGTGACGCTGATCGAAGAGGCCGGTCACGGTATCGAGTACATAGACGACTCCGATGGTTACATGAGCGGCTTCGTCGCCGAACTGGGCCAGCCGCTGGCGGAGGTGATCCTGAGCCTGGACTTGAGCGCGGTGGAACGCGAGCAGCTGGTGGACAAACTCACCAAGATCGCCGGTCAGCTGAGAGATTACGGCATGGACGAGACGATTGACCTGGCGATTCAGGCCGCTGCCCACGGCTGGGAGGATGCTCCAGCCAGACCCGCCCGGCGTGCGGCGCGCCGCGCCGATCTGGACGCAGACGACGAGGACGAGAGTTGGGACGACGAGTGGGAAGAGACTGAGGGGGATGATGAGACGGGCGACGAGTGGTCTGGCGCCTCAGCCGCCTTTGGGGACCTGACCGAGGCCAGGTTGAATGTCCTCGACCGGCAGGGGCGGATCGAGGAATACCTTGACCTGTGCCAGAAGGCGGGACGCCATTTGCGGTACGCGCTCAAACTGTGCGACCTCGGCCGGACGTCGGAAGGGGTGGCGCACGCTAAAAAGCATCTGGCCTCCGCCAATGAAGCGCTGCAGATGGCCCAGCGTTTGCGCGAACTGGGCCAGATTGCGGAAGCCATCGCCATTGGCGAACGCGGCCTGAAACTCGACGGCCGGAAGGCGAGCCTGGGAGAGTGGCTCGGGCCGGTAGAAGAGGCGCAGGGGCGGACGAAGCCGGCCCTCGAGGCGTGGCTGGCCGCCTTCCCCGAAGATGCCTCCCTCGAGAAGTATAAAACCATCCAGCGGCTGGCGGGGCCGGGTTGGGACAAACTGCGGCCCGAGGTCATGGCGAAGCTGCGCCAGTCGTCAGACACTCAGACCCTGGCCGAAGTGCTCCTCTATGAGGCCGAGTGGGACGAAGCCATCCAGGTCGCAGAGGGCCGGAACGCCGGGTATCGGGTGGCTGAGACCGTCGCCGAGGGCGTCCTCAAGCATCGCCCCGAATGGGTGGTGAAGATCAGCCTCAAGCACGCCGAGCGCCTGATGGCGGAAGCCAAAAGCAAAAACTATCCCATCGCCGCGGAATGGCTGAAGCGAGCGAAGCGCGCCTACGCCGAACTCGGACAGACGGACGAATGGAAAGCCTATTTGCAGAACACGAAAGCGAAGTACAGCCGCCGGCCCGCGCTGCAGGCGCAGCTGGCGCGGCTGTGAAGACAACGAAACCGTGTAAGCCTACCGAAGGTGGTCCCTATGAGCAACACGCTGCCTGTCAATCTGCCTCCCTGCGCGATAAACATGCTGGCCCGGCCAGAATGGTTTGCCGATCCCAGGGTCATTAGCCGGGCGCGGCTGGCGGAAGCGACCGGGCTGCCACGTCTCCTCAGCAGCCGGCTATTCGCGCGCCAGGAGATTGGCGCCATCACCCTGAGCCACACGATCTATTTTCGGCGGATAGACAGTTATGATCCGCACACGGCGGCAGGTTTGGCGTTCCTGGCGCACGAGCTCAAGCACGTCGAACAGTTCGTACGCGAGGGCCTGGCCCGGTTCTACGCCAAATACGTCTGGGCCTATGTCTTTCACGGCTATGGCGAGTCTGTGCCGTTCGAAGCGGAAGCCTACGAGTTTCAACGCCAGGTGTCGGCGCACCTGCTGGCTGAATTCGAGCGCAATGCAGGCCGCTACCCTTGCCGTGAGATGACTGAGCCTCATACGCCGAGTGACCTGTTCGTAAAAACGGCGCCAGCCGCCTTCCGTTACCCTGGATAAAACGTAATGCGCGTCAAGGGGGTTCTACCTGGAACCGGGCAGTATCTATTTGTTCATATAGACGATTTACCAAGTAAACCAGCGCCTCTTTGAAATGAGCGGGCTATCTTCGCGCTGATTTTTGCGTAGAACATTTGAGCGGGGCGTTACCAAGGGACTATACCTCCGGGCAAATCTTTCTTCTACAGTAAGGAGATGAGTCTATCTACTGGTTCGCTGCCTGATTTGTGCTAAGATATAGCTAAACTGGGCGGCCGCCTCTGTGACAACAGCCGCCGTGCTCGCCTCGGCTTCGGCGGCAATCGCCTGCTCAACGGTCTGGCCGCGCCTTTCAGGGGGACTTCGGCGTTCGATGAAGTAGAAATCCCTCAGGGGCGGATCTTTGGACACGCACGAGTGTAAGGAACGCGACCCCTTAGATAACTGTGAAGCCCAAGGTGGACTGGGAAAGGATGCTGTAGTGGTGCGAAAGTTGGTGCGCGAATTTCGCCAGATTGTCTTAACACCTCCCGGCCTGCCGGATCCCGCATTCGCCATCGCTGCCAGCCGGGCGGGTGAACTGGGTCTCTTAGACCTCGAATACGTTGCCGATGCTCAGGCCGCCCATCAGGCGGCAGACCGACTGGCCCGCCTGGCCAACAACCCCTATGGCCTTAAATTAAACTGCCGGCAAGGAGAGCTCCTGGCCTCGCTCCTGGCTCAGGCCCCTGAACACTTAACCTGTATTCTGCTGACTCGCCCTGCGCCTGACCCCCTCAGACAACAGGTTGAGATCATTCATCAGAAAAACCGGCGGGTGCTGCTGGAGGCGACCAGCCTCGCCGAGGCCCGCTTAGGAGAACAACTGGGCGTAGACGGGGTTATCGCCAAGGGGCACGAAGCGGGAGGCTACGTCGGCGAGGAAACGACGTTCGTCCTTCTGCAACAACTCCTGAAACATTTGCGCCTGCCCGTTTACGCCCAGGGCGGGATCGGGCTGCACACAGCCGCCGCATGTTATGCCGCTGGGGCGGCGGGCGTTGTTCTGGACGCACAGTTGGCGCTGACGCGCGAAACGACCCTGCCCGCACGCTTTCGGGACCTAATCGCCGCGATGGACGGCAGCGAAACCACTTGCCTGGGCGGCGAACTGGGCGAGTGCTTCCGGGTTTACTTCAGGCCGGGTTTGAGCGCGGTGGAGGCGCTGCGCCGCGAAGGCGAGGCCCTGGTCAATGCTCAACTCTCCGTCGAAGAGAAGAGGCAGGCCTGGCGGGGGACGATCAGCCGGCGTGTGGCGGACCAAGTCGTTTGGCCGTTGGGCCAGGAAGCCGCCCTGGCCGCGCCGCTCGCGCGCCGTTTTGTCACCGTGAGCGGCGTCCTGTCGGCCATCCGCAGCGCCATTGAAACCCACGTCGAAACGGCTCAAAGACTCCGCCCTCTCGATCAAGGCGCGCCGCTCGCCCAGTCGCACGGGACGCGCTATCCCATTGTTCAGGGGCCGATGACGCGCGTGAGTGACAGGCCAGCCTTTGCGCTGGAAGTAGCGAAGGCTGGCGGCCTGCCGTTCCTGGCCCTCGCCCTGATGCGGAAGGCGGAAGTTGTGTCGCTCTTAGAAGAGACACGCCGGCAACTCGGCGAACATCCCTGGGGGGTGGGCATCCTGGGCTTTGTCCCACCCGACGTGCGCCAGGAACAGCTCGAGGCCATTCGGCTGGTTCACCCGACGTTCGCCCTTATTGCTGGAGGGCGTCCCGACCAGGCGATCCGGTTAGAGCAGGAAGGCATTCCGACCTACCTTCACGCGCCGTCGCCGGGCCTGCTGCGAATGTTCCTGGCTCAAGGCGCTAAACGCTTCGTCTTCGAAGGCCGGGAATGCGGCGGCCACGTTGGCCCTCGTTCCAGTTTCGTCCTCTGGGAGACCATGATGGACGTCCTGCTGGAACACCTGGCCGCGAGCCGGGAAGGCTTCGCGCCGCAAGATTTTCACGTCCTCTTCGCCGGCGGGATTCACGATGCGGTGTCGGCCGCTATGGTTTCGGTCCTGGCCGCCCCACTGGCCGAGCGCGGCGTCCGCCTGGGTGGGCTGATGGGCACGGCCTACCTCTTTACGCGCGAGGCGGTGGCCAGCGGCGCCATCACGCCGGCTTACCAGGCGGAGGCCTTGCGCAGTCAACAGACCGTCCTCTTGGAATCCGGCCCCGGTCACGCGACCCGCTGCCTGCCGACGCCGTTCACCCAAACCTTTGCCGAGCACAAGCGGCGTCTCCAGCAAGACGACGTCACGGGCGAACGCTTGCGCGAAGCGCTGGAGGCCCTGAACCTGGGACGGCTGCGCCTCGCCACCAAGGGCATCGCCCGCCACCCTCGCTACGGCCAGGACCCGGCCGCGCCTAAATACATCGTGGTGGACGAAACGGCCCAGCGCGAACAGGGCATGTACATGATCGGCCAGGTAGCAGCCTTGCGCGACCAGGTATGCTCCCTGGAAGACCTTCACCGGGAAGTTTCGATCCAGGGGTCGGCCAGGTTGGCGGGCATGGGGATGCCCGTCTCCACGGTTGAGCAAGCCAGCCTGGCGGTTGAGCCGGCGACCGTCGCCCCAACGCGCATTGCGATTGTGGGCATGGCGGGCCTCTTGCCGGGCGCGGCTAACGTGCGGGCTTACTGGGATAACATCCTCAATAAAACCGACGCCATCGTCGAAGTGCCTGCGGACCGCTGGGATTGGCAACGCTACTTTGATTCAGACCGGGCCGCCCGGGACAAGATTTATTCGCGGTGGGGCGGCTTTATCGAAGCAGTGCCTTTCAATCCGCTCGACTACGGCATGCCGCCAAACTCGGTCCCCTCGATTGAGCCGCTCCAATTACTGATGCTGGAGACGGTGCGCGCCGGCCTGGCCGACGCCGGTTATCTGGACCGGCCATTTCCACGTGAACGCACCTCGATTATCGTGGGCGTGGGCGGAGGCCTCGGAGACCTGGGCTATCTCTATGGGTTCCGCTCTTACCTGCCGCATTTCCTGGAGGCTGACGCAGGTTCAGGGACAGTCATCTCCCGACTCTCTGAGAGGCTGCCGGAGTGGACCGAGGATTCCTTCCCCGGCATTCTGCTGAACGTGGTCGCAGGCCGGATCGCTAATCGGTTCGACCTGGGCGGGCCGAATTTCACGGTGGATGCGGCCTGCGCCTCTTCCCTGGTCGCGCTCGACGTCGCGATCAAGGACCTGGAGACGCGCCGCGCCGACATGGCCATCGTCGGCGCAGGGGACACGGTTCAAAGCCCCTTTGCCTTCCTGGCTTTCAGTAAGACGCAGGCGCTTTCGCCTTCCGGGCGCTGCCGCCCCTTCGACGCCAATGCCGATGGCATAGCCATCAGCGAAGGCCTGGCCGTGGTGATCCTCAAGCGGCTGGAAGATGCCGAACGCGACGGCGACCGCATCTACGCTATTATTCAGGGGATCGGCGCTTCCAGTGATGGCCGAGACAAGAGCCTCACCGCGCCTCGACCGGCGGGGCAACTGCGGGCTTTGCGCCGGGCTTATGCCCAGGCGGGTTTCCCGCCCGATACGGTCGGCCTGATCGAAGCGCACGGCACAGGCACACGGGTCGGCGACCCGGCGGAAGTGGAAGCCCTCTGCGAGTTGTTCCAGCCCGCTCGCGCGGAGCGGTCGAAGACGCTTCGCGCCTTCAGGGGGCAGAGCTGCGCTCTTGGCTCGGTGAAATCCATGATTGGCCACACCAAAAGCACTGCCGGCCTGGCGGGGCTGATCAAGGTCGCCCTGGCCCTCCATCACCGGGCGCTGCCTCCCACACTCGTAGATCAACCCAACCCCAAGATTAACTTCCCCGAGACGCCTTTCTACGTCAACAACCAGGCGCGCCCCTGGCTAACGGCTTCGGCGAATCAGGCGCGGAGGGCAGGGGTGAGCGCCTTTGGCTTCGGCGGCACGAACGCTCACGTGGTACTGGAAGAATACCGGGGCCATGCTGCCCCTCCCCAGGCGAGCCGCCAGACCTGGCCGGCCGAGTTGCTGGTCTGGCGTAGTCCAGACCGCGCCAGCCTGGTGAACGAGATCAACCAACTTGAGAAGTGGTTGGCATCCGGCGATCAACCCCGACTGCGCGATTTAGCGTACAGTTCTTATCTCAATTATCAGCAGTCCCTGGAGGTCAACCAACCGGCCGGCCTATGTCTGGCCGTCGTCGCCACGTCGCTCGACGATCTGAAGCAGAAACTGGATCGGGCGCGGGCGCGGCTAATGGCGGGTGAGGCGAACCTCCATGATCCCACAGGCGTTTACTGCGCCGAGGCCGGGCATGGGAATGCCCTTCCTGCTACCGGGGGCCTGGGAAAAATCGCCTTCTTGTTTCCCGGTCAGGGGTCTCAATACCCGCATATGCTGCGCGACCTGGCTTTGCAGTTCCCGCAAGTCCTCGCCTGCTTCGAGCAAGCCAATCACGTCCTGCGAGATGTTCTGCCCAGGCCGCTCGGCGATTACATTTTCCCGATACCCGCCTACACTGAAGATGAGGCCCAGGCTCATCAGCAGGCCCTGACCGCTACGCGGGTTGCTCAACCCGCCCTGGGCGCGGCCGGCCTGGCGTTGAGCCGCTTATTCAAGGCGTTCGGAGTGCGTCCTGACGTCGCCGCCGGACATAGTTACGGCGAGCTGGTCGCCCTGTGTGAGGCGGGCGTCATCAGCGACCGGGATCTGTTGATCCTCTCCGAGGCCCGCGGCCAGTTCATGGCCGAAGCGACTGGCCCGGACTCAGGAACGATGGCCGCCATCGCCGCCGGGCGCGAGGCCGTTCTGACAGGATTGGCGAGCATTCCCACCCTACAACGCGGCCCAGGACAGGCCCTGACCCTGGCGAACCTGAACTCCCCGCAACAAACCGTCATTTCCGGGCCGCGGGCCGAAGTGGAACTGGCCGTCCAGCATTTTCAGTCCCAGGGGATTCGGGCGCAGGTCCTGCCGGTGGCGTGCGCTTTCCACTCGCCGCTGGTCGCTCCGGCCAGTGAACGCCTGGAGCAATTCCTGAAGACGATCGAATTTAGACCTCCGGCGCTGGAGGTGTTCTCCAACGACACGGGCCAGCCCTATCCCTCCCAACCGGAGGCGATTCGCGGCGCCCTCTCCGAACATCTGATCCGCCCGGTTGAGTTTCAACGCGAAGTCGAAGCGATGTACGAGGCCGGCGCGCGCCTCTTCGTCGAGGTGGGGCCGCGCAACGTCCTCAGCGGCCTGGTCAGCCAAATCCTGGCCGCCAAGGCCGGGCATGGGGATGCCCATCCTGACGAGGCCGGGCATGGGGATGCCCTTCCTACTTATCGGGTCGTCGCGATTGATCAACCCGGCAGTTCTGGGCTGACGGCTCTGCAAAAGGCGTTGGGGCAGTTGGCGGCCTACGGCGTGCCCTTACGCCTTGACCCGCTCTACGAGGGCCGGGAAGTGACGCGCCTCAACCTCAGCCGTCCGTACGAGTCGCCAGAGCGAGCGAGGCTCAGTCCGATGACCTGGCTGGTCAACGGCGGTCGCGCCCGACGGTGGCAGGATGAGACCGGGCATGGGGCCGGGCATAGGGATGCCCTTCCTCAGGCAACGACCGCGACTCCTCTCCAGGTAAAGTTAGCCGACGAACATATCCGGCCTTCGGCGCCGGCCCCAGAGACAACTCGCCTGCCCGCGGAGGAGGAAGCGCCGCCAGCACACGCGTCCGAATCGGCGGCAGTTCGCGCCGGACGCGCGCCGATAACTGAGTCTCAAGAAGCAGCCGTCGGGCACGGAGATGAGGCCGCCCAGGTCATCCTTCAACACCAGCGGCTGATGAGCCGGTTCCTGGAAGTGCAGCAACAGATTATGCTGGCGTACCTGAGCGAACCCGGGCATAGGGATGCCCTTCCTACTCAATCGTCCGAGGAAGAGAAGCGCCCAGCGCCTGCCCTCCACGCTCCACGCTCCACGCTCCGCGCTTCACCCCCTGCCCCATCCCCGGCGTCTCCGCCCCTTTCAGACTCACCGCCAAAGGCGCACGGCGAGGCCGGGCATAGGGATGCCCTTCCTACAGCGCCGGCCAGGGATGCCCTTCCTACAGCGCCGGCCAGGGATGCCCTTCCGATGGCCCAGGAGGCCTCGATTGTTCGCTCCACTTTGATTTCAACCGAAGCGCCGCACGTCGCAGACGGTAGTTCTCGCACATCCTTGCCGCCCGACCGCGTGATCCTGATCACAGATGACGGCGAGGGAGTTGCCCAGGCCCTCGCCGATACGTTGCGCAGCCAGGGCTATCGGGTGGCCCGTGTGGTTGAGGACCAGAACGGGATCACCGTCGGGGCAGGCCTTGCGCTTGCCCAAAGCGCTGACGCGGAGCGTGATGTTTACCAGGTTGACTTGACCAGTCCTGACTCGGTCGCTCGGCTGTTGACAGCCATCCGCCAGGCGCACGGCCCGATCGGCGGTCTGCTGCACCTAAGCCCGCTGTGCGCCAGTCGGGAGATAGAGGCCATGCAGTTGGACGACTGGCAGGCCAGTCTCCGCCGCGAGGTCATCGGCCTCTTCCATCTCCTCCAGGGCGTGCACGAGGACCTGGCGGCTTCAGCCCGGGTGGGCGGCGCCTGCCTGCTGGCGGCGACGGATCGGGGCGGCCTGGAAGTAACGACTTCAGTCGTTAGCCCGTCCGCTGAGGGCGGCGACATGGTGAGCGAAAGTCGAACCGTTCGCGCCCGCCCCTACAACTTCTTCCCAGGCCGGGGCGGCCTGGCTGGTCTGCTGAAAACGGCGGCCCACGAATTGCCAGAGGTGCGCGTGAAGGTCGTTGACGTGAACTTGCAGCATGGCCCCGTGCTGGCCGCCCGCGCCATTCTCCAGGAACTCACCGCCGGGGACAACCTGATTGAAGTCGGTTATCAAGGGTTGACTCGCCGGACGCTGAGCATGGCGTTGTCACCCCTGGTCAGCAATGGGGCCTCGGCGCCTGCGCTCAGTTCACAGTCGGTTATCCTGATCACGGGAGGAGCGCGGGGTATCACTGCCCAGGCGGCCGAGGAATTAGCCCTCCGTTATCAACCCACGCTGGTGATCGTCGGGCGCTCGCCGGCCCCGGCCCCGGAAGAGTCGCCCCTGACGGCGGGGCTGGCCTCAGCCAGGGCGCTCAAGGAAGCGCTGATCGCTTCTTTGAGTCAGGTCGAAGATCCCCTTCAGGGGGCCGGACGACCGGCCCCGCTCGCAGAGGTGGAAGCCGCCTACCAACGCCTGCTCCGTGAGCGTGAGATGCGGGCCAGCCTACAGGCCATGCGGCGGGCCGGGGCCAACGTCCAATACTGCCAGGTGGACGTCCGGGACGAAAGAGCCTTCGGCGCGCTGATTGACGAGGTGTACCGCACTCATGGCCGGCTGGATGGCGTGATCCATGGGGCGGGCATCATCGAGGACAAACTGATCAAGGACAAGACCCCGGCGTCCTTCGAGCGAGTCGTCAGTACCAAGGCCGACAGCGCCTTCATTTTAAGCCGCAAACTGCGCCCGGACTCGCTCAAGTTCCTGGTGTTTTTCTCTTCAGTCAGCGGCCGGTTTGGCAACCGGGGCCAAAGCGATTACGCCGCCGCCAACGAAGTCTTGAACAAACTGGCCCTCTACCTCGATCAACGCTGGCCAGCCCGCGTGGTCTCGATCAACTGGGGGCCGTGGGACGGCGCCGGCATGGTCTCACCCGAAGTGCGTCAGGAATTCAAACGGCGCGGCGTCAGCCTGATCCCGGCGACGCTCGGCCGGCAGAAGTTGATCGAGGAATTGAACCTGGGGCGCAAGGGTGAAGTGGAGGTGATGATTTGCGGAGAAGATGCACATGCCATGAACAAGCCGTAGCGGATTGAAGAAGGCGCGCGGCGCAAGCACCATCGGATAGCGCCGAGCCAAGACAACGATTGAGACCTGACGCGAGGGCGGCGCGCCAGCCGGGAATGGCTGGGGGTGTATTGACCGGAGCGTGTCCTGTCGGACACCACTCCCCAAAGGCGTATCGTTTCGTATCAAGGACCCTTAAGGAGGCTGGCATGACTCGCAAACGACTTTCCATCGGCTTGATGATACTGGTCGCGTTCTTGAGCGTCGGCGCGGCTGGGGCGCAGGAAGGCGGGCCCTCCCTGACTGGCCCGGAGGCTGCGCTGGACACGGCATTCGCCTACCAGGGTCAGCTCCGGCGCAACAACAGCCCGGTCACGGCCACCTGCGATATGGCTTTCAGACTGTATAATGACGCGAGCGTCGGCGCGTCGCTGGGCAGCGTTACGACCACGGCTGTGCCAGTGCTCAACGGCCTGTTCACGGTGAGTCTGGATTTTGGAGCAAGCGCATTCGACGGCGGCGCGCGCTGGCTGGAAACGGCGGTGAAGTGCGGGAACGACGCCGACTTCACGACCCTGGCGCCTCGCCAGCGGCTGACTGCCGCGCCGCAGGCGCTGTTCGCCCTGCTGGCGCTGTATAGCCAGAACGCCAATTTACTGGATGGACGGGACAGCACGGCCTTTGCCTCTAGCGGGCATGGGCACAGCGGCGCGGACATCGTCAGCGGTACCGTGGCCGCAGCGCGGATTGACCCGGCGATAGCGCGTGACGCCGAAATCATGCCCATCGTGCTCGCCAATGACGGGGCGAACAGCGGGCTGAACGCCGATATGCTGGATGGGTTGGACAGCGCAGCCTATTGGAAGATCACCGGCAACGGCGGCGTCACGACGACGAACTTCCTGGGCACGACCGACAATCGGCCGCTCATCTTCAAGACCAACGGGGTCGAGGCCTTGCGCGTAGATAGCAATGGCAACGTCGGCATCGGGACCGCCACCCCCAACACGAAACTGGAGATCCGTGGCGGCGTCGTGCCGGTCAATTTCCAGATCAAGCCGGGGGCGATTGATAACACCGGGACGACAAATGCCGTAACCCTGGATATTGTGGGGGTGGTGGGAACATTGCGCGTGTGGGACAACCTGTCCATCGCAAATAACGTCGGCATCGGCACAACCAATCCAGGCCGGATCCTGACCGTTCAACAGGGCTCCGCGACTGACCCGGTGGCCGACGGCTGGAACACGTACAGCTCGCGGCGGTGGAAAACCCACATCCGGCCCATCCGAGACGCGCTCGACAAAGTCCTGCACTTGCGCGGCGTCACGTTTGAATGGCAGGCCGACGGCAAGCCGGACATCGGCCTGATTGCAGAAGAGGTGGGTGAGGTGATCCCGGAAGTGGTGCAGTACGAAGCGAATGGGGTAGAGGCGCAGTCGCTCGACTACACGCGATTGGTAGCAGTGTTGATTGAGGCGACCAAAGAACAACAGCAGCAAATTGACGACCAGCAGCGCCAACTCGAGTCTCAGCAGACGCGGCTGGCGGTGTTGGAGAAACAGAACACGCTGCTGGCGGCGCGGCTCAGCGCCCTGGAACAGCACGGGAGCGTTCCTCTTTCGCCGAACCCTAACGGGTGGTTGATCTTAGGTGGTCTGGCGGCGGGCTGGGTGATTGTGCTCTGGCAGCGCCTCGTAGGAGGCCAGCCATGAGAGCGCCAGTCCTCCCTACACGGCGCGTTATTGTGGCCCTGCTGCTCCTGCTGCTGGTCGTGACGGCTGTCACGGCCTCTGCCCAAAGCGGCGGCTATGAACTGGTGTGGTTCGCCGTGAATAGCGGGGGCGGCTCGTCCGGCAGCAGTCATTACACTCTGGGCGGCGTCGCCGGCCAGGTCGGGGCGGGTATCACGATGAGCGGAGGCGAGTATACGCTCGTCGGGGGATTCTGGAGCGCCGAGGCGTCCCCATGGAGACTACACTTGCCTCTCATATCAAAGTAAAGCGGAACAACGTCGAATGAACTTGCGTTCAGCGAACACCACGAACTGGCAGGAGACGCCAAAAGTAGGCCGGGCATCCCTAAGCCCGGCAGCCGGCGACGTAGCCATCATCGGCATGGCGTGCATGTTCCCAGGCGCGCCCAACCTGGAGACCTTCTGGCAGAATATCGTCAACAAGGTGGATGCGGTGACCGACCCGCCGCCGGAAGCCTGGGACGCGGATATTTTTTACGATCCCAACTCAAGCGCCAACGATCGGGTGTACTGCAAGCGCGGCGGCTATTTAGGCCCGCTGGCCGTCTTCAATCCACTTGACTACGGCATCATGCCCGTCGGACTGGATGGCGGCGAGCCGGATCAATGGCTGGCGTTGAAGGCGGCCTACGACGCGCTGGCGGATGCCAACTACCTGGAGCGGTTGAAACAGCGCCCGGAGGAGCGCCACCGAACGGCCGTCATCTTGGGCAAGGGCACTTACCTCAACCGCGGCAACCTGAACATGGTCCAGCACAGCCTGGTGGTGGATCAGACCCTGCAGGCCCTGCGCACGCTGCACCCCGAATACACCCACGACGACCTCCAGCTCGTCCGGCAGGAGTTGAAGAAGAAGCTGCCCCCCTTTAACGCCGAGGCCGCCCTGGGCCTCGTCCCGAACATCGTCGCCGGCCGGATTGCCAACCGTCTGGACTTGATGGGGCCGACCTATACCGTGGACGCCGCCTGCGCCTCCTCCCTTATCGCCATCGAGGTGGGGATGAGGGAACTGCTCACCAGCCAATGCGATTTGGCGCTGGTGGGTGGCGCTCAGGTCACGACGCCCATCCCCATTCTCACGCTCTTCTGCCAGTTGAATGCGTTATCCCGGCGGCAGGAGATTCGCCCCTTCGACAAAGACGCCGACGGCACCGTTCTGGGAGAAGGCATTGGCCTCCTCCTCCTCAAACGGCGCGAAGAGGCCGAGCGCGACGGCGACCGCATTTACGCTTTTATCAAGGGCGTCGGCAGCGCCAGTGATGGCCGCGCGATGGGCGTCCTGACGCCGCGCGTCGAGGGAGAAAAACTTGCCTTGCAGCGGGCGTACCTGCGGACGGGCATTGCGCCAGAAACTGTCGAGTTGATTGAAGCGCATGGGACAGGCACCCCGGTCGGCGATGCGGCGGAAATCCAGGCGCTGCAGGAGCTCTTTGGCCGGCGAGCCGACCGGCTGCCCCATTGCGCGTTGGGGTCCGTCAAGTCCATGATCGGCCACACCATGCCCGCCGCCGGCGTCGCCGGCGTCATCAAGGCTGCGCTGGCGCTGTATCACAAAGTCTTGCCGCCGACCCTCCACTGCGACGAGCCTAACCCCAGGCTCGAGCTGGAAAAGACGGCTTGCTACATCAACACAGAAACTCGCCCCTGGATTCACGGGGACGAGGCGACGCCCCGGCGGGCGGGGGTCAATGCGTTTGGCTTCGGCGGGATCAACGCCCACGCTATCCTGGAAGAAAACTTGAACCGTGACGAGGCGGCGGCGCCCGATTACTCCCGCCACTGGGAGAACGAGGTGATCGTCTTAGAAGCTGCCTCCCGTGACCGGCTGATCGAACGGGCGCGGCAACTGCAAGCGCATCTCGAGTCCCTTTCCGGCGCGGAGGCCGTTTCCGGCGCGGAGGCCGTTTCCGGGCATAGGGAGGCCCTTTCCGGACATAGGGAGGCCCTTTCCGGGCATAGGGATGCCCTTTCCACGGATTTCTCTCTGCTGGACCTGGCTTACACGCTTAACACCGGGCTTGGCCGCCAGCCCTGGCGGCTGTCGGTGGTCGCCCAATCGCGCGACGATTTGCGGCAAAAACTGGCTCAAGCCCTGCGCCGGCTGGCCGACCCGGGCTGCCGCCAGATCAAGGACGTGAAGGGCATCTACTTTTTCGAAACGCCGTTGTATCCCTCCGGCCAACTCGCCTTCCTGTTCACCGGCGAGGGCGCACAATATCCCAATATGCTGGCCGACCTGTGCCTGCATTTTCCCGAGGTGCGCGCCTGCTTCGACCGGATGGACCGCCTCTTCGTCGGCCATCCGCGGGGTTATTTGCCCAGCGATTTTATTTTCCCGCGGCCCGCGCTTGGGGAAGCGCGTTCCACGACTGTTGGACGGCCCGCGCTTGGGGAAGCGCGTTCCACGATTGTTGGTCATTCCACAACTGTTGATCGTTCCACGAGTGTTGGCCGAAGGCGGCCTGAAACCGAGGGCCACCTCTGGCGGGAGGACGTCGCGGTTGAGGCCGTGTTGGCGGCCAATCAGGCGTTGTTCACGCTGCTGAGCCGCCTCGGACTGCGCCCGCAGGTCGTCGTCGGGCACAGCACGGGCGAGTATTCGGCGATGCGCGCCGCCGGGGTGATCCCGTTGGACGACGAGACCTTCATCCGGGAGCATCTGCTCGATCTGAATCGCATCTACAGCGACCAGGCTGCTAACGCCTTCGACGTGCCTCGGGCGAGGCTGCTGGCAGTCGGCGCGGGCCTCGAGCAAGTGTCCCCGATCCTGAAACAGGTGAGGGGTGAGATCTACGTCGGCATGGACAACTGCCCGCATCAAACGGTCGTCGTGGGCGAAGCAGCGGCCGTCAAGATGGCGGAAGAGTTGATGCGGAAGCAGGGGCTAATCTTCGAGACGCTGCCTTTCGACCGCGCTTATCATACACCCCTATTCACGGCTTACAGCCAGAACCTGCAGGGCTTCTTCGAGCGGCTGCCCCTGGCGCCGCCTCAAACGCGCCTCTATTCCTGCACCACCGCCGCGCCTTACCCGGACGACGTGGCCGACATACGTTCCCTGGCCGCCGAACACTGGTTCAAACCGGTCAGGTTTCGAGAGACGATCCAGGCGATGCACGCGGACGGCGCGCGTCTCTTCGTGGAGGTTGGCCCGCGGGGCAACCTCACCGCCTTTGTTGAGGATACCCTGAGAGGGCAACCTCACCTGGCTATTCCCGCTAACCTCCCGCACCGGTCTGGCCTCTCCCAGATCAATCACTTGCTGGGCTTGCTCAGCGCGCAGGGGGTGCCTGTCCATTTCGATTATCTCTACCAGCGCCGCCAACCTCGCCGGTTGTCGCTCGAGCCTACAGTAGTAACGACTTCAGTCGTTACCGGCGCGGCGCAGCTAGCCGTCGACTCTAAAAAGCCGCCGGGCCTGTTGAAGTTGGCGACCGGCTGGGCAGGCATGGAAATTTCGCCGGAGGCTGCCGCCCGCCTCCGCGAACGCCTGGCCCGACGCGCGGCTGGGGACAGAAGCGCCGGGATGCAACGGCATGAGGAGGCCGGGCACGGGGAGGCCGGGCATGGGGAGGCAGGGCATGGGGATGCCCTTCCTACTTTGGGGACGGTGGGAACTCAAGGAACTGAAGGAAGTGAGGATGGGGCGGCTCAGATGAGCGACCAGGTTGAGCGGCCTGCCTTGAGCGATGCCGAAGGAAGGGAACGAGATCAACGGCCCGTTCCCCCGAGCCTGTCGGCCCGAGCGCAGGTCATGCACGCCCACTTTCAATTGATGGAGCAGTTCCTGGAGACTCAGCAGGCAATCATGCAGCAGTTCCTGGCGAACCGGCCAGGCGATGGCATGGGGATGCCATCGCTACGGGACAACCACGAGGCAGGCGAGCGGCCAGCCTTCCCGAGCGAAAGTGAGGCGTCCCGCCCCGCACCAGAGGGTATACCTGCCCTTCGACCACCCGACCACCCGCGCTGGTCGTCTGGCGACGAGTCCCCCGAAGCGCAGCGGAGTGGGGAGGCCAGGTCAATCTTGCTCCGACTGGTCAGCGAAAAAACCGGTTATCCCATCGAAATGCTCGACGTGTCTGCCGACCTGGAGGCGGACTTGGGGATTGACTCGATCAAACGGGTCGAGGTGTTGGGCGCCTTCAATCGCGAGACCGGTTTGCTCGACGGGCAAGAGATGGACCAGGTGGTGACGTTGAAGACCTTGCAGGCGATTATTGACGTGGTTGCCGCTCGCTCCACCGGGCAGCCGCAAGGGGCCGCCCCTACCCCGGCGTCCCTACAGCCTCCACCCAGCCAACCAGTCATGGTTAGCGAGAATACCACCGGCGCCCCCCAGATGGAACACACACCCCAAGCAGTGGAGCGCGCACCCCAAGCAGTGGAACGCACACCCCAAGCAGTGGAACGCGCTTCCCAAAGCGCGGCCCGGCCCTTCATTCGGGCCATCCACTCGTTGACTCCCGGCCAGGAATTGGTGGCATTGTGTACCCTCGATCTGGCAGAAGACCTCTTCCTCAGGGATCACACCCTGGGCGGTTTCATCTCGGCAGAAGACGGCGAGTTGATGGCTTTGCCGGTCGTGCCTCTGACCATCAGCACGGAGATCATGGCCGAAGCCGCCGCCTGTTTGCTGCCCGATCTGATGCTGACCGGCATGAGAGACGTCCGGGCGCATCGTTGGATGCTCCTGGAGGATCAAACGCTCACCCTGCAAGTCGTGGCCAGGCGCAAATCGCCGCCGGAAGCGCATGCAGTCGAGGTCTACCTGGATGAGGCCCCTGTCCTGAGCGAAGAAGTCGGGCATAGGGATGCCCTGTCTACCGGGCATAGGGATGCCCTGTCTACAAAGCAGAAACCGCCTTTTGTCGAAGGCGTCGTGACCTTTGGCCCGGCTTACCCCCCGGCGCCCAGCCAGGACGCTTTCTCGCTGCGCGCAGAACGCCCCTCGCATTGGACGCCGAGCCAGCTCTATACGCAGGGTATGTTCCACGGCCCGGCGTTCCGGGCTGTGACCTCGATGGATCGCTCGGGCGAAGATGGCGCGACCGCCACGCTGCAGGCCCTACCGGCGCGTCATTTCTTTCGCTCCCTGGCCGATCCGGCCTTCATCGCCGAACCCATCCTGTTCGACGCCGCCGGACAGGTCATTGGCTTATGGACGGCGGAAAACCTCCAGAGCGGCTTTGTGGTCTTCCCGTTCCGGTGTGAGGCGCTCAATATCTTTGGGCCGCCGCTTCAACCTGCAGAGCAAGTGAAATGCCAGGCCCGCCTCCATCTCGTCGAGGGCGGGCAGGTTCGCTCGAACATAGATTTGCTTGGGCCGGATGGCCGCTTGCGGCTGCAACTGGTCGGTTGGGAAGATAAACGCTTCGATCTTCCCCGCCGTTTTTACAACTTCGTGTTAGCGCCCAGGGAGCGGATGCTAAGCGAGGCCTGGGCAGCGCCGCTGGCAGGCATCGGGATGCCCGTCCCACCCTTCAAGGGGCTGCAATGCTGCTCTGTCACCGGGTTCCCCGACGGTTTTTTTGAGAGCCACGGCGCATTCTGGGAGAAGGTGCTGGCCTATCTGGTGCTCAACCGCGCGGAGCGGGCGGCCTGGCGCCGGCTGGTCGCGGGGACGGGCACCGGGATGCCCGTCCCACGCCGCCGCCGGATAGATTGGTTGCTTGGAAGGGTCGCGGCGAAGGATGCCGTTCGTCTGTTCGTCCAGGAAACGTACGGCCTCACCCTGGCCCCGGCGGATGTCGAGATTGTGGCCGACGAGCGCGGGCGGCCCGTCGTGCAAGGCGCCTGGCTTAAAAGATTGGCTAAGCCCCTGCTGATCTCGCTGGCCCATTCCGACGGGATCGCCGTAGCCCTCGCCGGTGAACTTGGGAAGGAGAGTCTCCATCGTGGTCTGGGCATTGACGTCGAGCGCGTGAGCCGCCGGGACCAGAGCTTCGAGGCCGTGGCGTTCACGCCGGCCGAACGCGCTTTGTTGGCCGCGCTCCTCGCGGAGCAGCCGGCCGAGGAAGCCTGGCCCCTGCGCCTGTGGTGCGCTAAAGAGGCCGTTGGCAAAGCGTTCGGGCAGGGTCTGGCGGGCGGGCCGCTGGGCATTGTCGCCAGAGACGTCCAGGCCCAGGCAGGCATCATCCGCCTGGGCCTGGAGGGAGACCTGGCTCGCCAGTTCCCTGACGTCAATGGCGCCTTAATCACGGCCTATACCGTCCGCGAGGGCGACTTTGTGGTCGCCAGCGTCCTCGGATGAGGATCAGGCTATGCCCCTTCCGAAACAGCGTGGTGTAGTAACGACTTCAGTCGTTGTCCGTGAGAGATCAGCTTATGCCCCTTACGAAACAGCGTGGTGTAGTAACGACTTCAGTCGTTGTCCGTGAGAGATCAGCTTATGCCCCTTACCAAACAAGAGATTGCGGCCCATATGCTCGACCTGCTAAAACAGTTGGCTGGCGACTGGGAGTTCGACGGCGAGATCACGATGAACACTCTTCTGTTCACCGAATTGGGCTTCCAGTCTCTGGATGCCGTCGTCCTGGGGAACTCGCTGCAAGAACATTACGGTCAGGTCATTCCGTACGCCGATCTGTTGGCCGACCTGGGCCAACGCGCACCCCACGACGTGACGGTCGGCGAATGGGTTGACTTCACCTATCAACACCTCTCATGACCGCTAAAGCCGTCCTCATCGGCCTGGATGGGGCCACGTTCTCGATCCTTGATCCGCTCATGGCGCAAGGCGTCATGCCGTTCCTGAGGAGCTTCGTGGACTCCGGGGTCAGGGCGAACTTGCGTTCGGTCGTGCCGCCCCTCACCCCGCCCGCCTGGACTTCGGTCATGACCGGACGCAGTCCGGGTCACCACGGCATCTTCGACTTCTTTCAACCCGCAGCGCCCGGCAGCCCGAACCTGCAGCTCGCGACCTCCAAAGATATTCGCTGCGAGACCCTCTGGAGCATCGTCAATCGCCATGGCCTGCGGACCACGGTGTTGAACTTTCCCGCCACTTTTCCGCCGCCCGCGCTCGACGGGCACGTCATCGCCGGTTGGATGCCATGGCGGCAGTTGCGGTTGGGGTGTCATCCGGCGGAACTGTATGACCGGTTGAAAGCGCAGCCCGATTTCAACGCCCGAGAACTGGCGATGGATATGGCGCTGGAGGCCAAAGCGACGGAAGGTTGTCCGGAAGACGAGTACGCGGCCTGGGTCGAGCTGCACACGCGGCGGGAACAGCGCTGGCTGGACGTGCTGCGTTACCTCATGCACCAGGAGCCGGCGGAGTTAACGGCGATCCTCTTCGACGGCCCCGACAAGATTCAGCATCTCTGCTGGCGTTTCCTGGACCCGGCCCTGTGGCCCGCC
>DAOTXG010000016.1:0-2800 GCA_034435515.1 Anaerolineales bacterium | reverse complement strand
TCGCGATGTGTTGGATTACCTGACCGAAGCCTGCACCGCCGCGAACGCTAAGCGCAAGGCCCCATCGCTGTTGCTGAACATGACAAAGGTTACTGCCTAATCTCACCACCATCTGAACGGTTACTGCCGTCCAGCGTGACGGTGCGCTGCCGCGAGTCCATCGGCATGAAGCTCAGGGTCACAGTCCCGGTGGGCAGCGCGGGGTTGGGATCGGTTGTGAGCCGGAGGGTGACCAATCCATAGGGGCCGAGGTCGGCGGTCGCGTCGCGCGCCGGGTTGCGGGCGATCTCGTTCAACGTCCCCTGTGCAATCGCACCGACCAGCGCCAGCGCGGCGACCACGTAGATGAGCCAGCCCCACGAGCGTTTGGGACGAACGGGCTGTGGGTCTGCCGGTGAACGGTCTTTGGTCATGAATGGGCCTCCGTCTTCAGTGTTCCTTCCGGCGCGTATCTTGCGGGAGAGTTGCCATCATCCCAGCCGACGCGCAGAACATAGAAATTATCGCTCAAGCTGGAGCGCACGCCGGGGATGGTCATGGGCTGTTGCGGTTCGGCTTGATGACCAAATCTTACCAGATGTAAGAATCTCCGGCAAAAAGACAAGGCCGCTTTACAAGGCAAACGGAAACCTGATCCCCAATGTGTAGGGAACAGCACATTCAGAAAAAGACGGTATATGCCCGGCGGCTGGCGCGAAGGCCACGACGAGCAAGAGCAGCAACCACACCAGGCTGAGGCCTAGACGTTTCATGGGAAAGAGGGGCAAGGGGCGCGCCGGATTGAGTAGCGCCAGCAGTCGCGCCTCCATCGCGCTGTGTGCGCTCATGAACGCGATTCCTGGCGCCGGGTCGGGGTGTACGGTGAGCAGCTTGCGGATGGCGCGCGCCAGCGGTAAGGCCTTGCCCATGGCCCGAGTCGCCTGCTCGTCAGCCGCGATTTCTTTGGCGATGCAGTAGGCCTCACAGATATCACGCACGACCGGGACGAAGAACAGCGCCCGCGCCAGGCAGCGTGCGCTCAGAATCTTTAGGGGGTCACGCGCTTTCAGGTGATGCGCCTCGTGCCGTAGCACCGCTTCCAGTTCGTCGTCGCTCAGCATCCGCATCAACCCGGTCGAGAGCCAGACCTTTGGGTTCAACAGGCCCTGAGTGAAGACAAGCGGACGTTTGGCGTCCACAAGAACTACAAGTCCGGCCAACTGGGATCGGCGCAACAGGCGGCGGAGGCGTTTGGTCACAGGACGCTGCGCCATCATCAGCGAAGCCGTCCAGCGGCGGGTGGAGCGCGCCAGGCGCAAAACCTCGCCCGCTGCCAGCACCAGGCCCAGGCCCAGAGGCAGTAGCAGAGACAGGCGAGCTAAATCCGTGCCATGCGCGACCGTCTCGTTCAGTGTGCGACTGCAAACCGTTACCACCAGCGCAAGGATGGCCTCCAGTCCGCGCTCAGAGAGGGCCACAGCGCAGAGCGAAGCGAACAGGGCCAGTGCGACGAGCAGGGCCAGCGCCTGGTCAGCCCGGCGCCAGGACGAGCGATCAGGCACGGCGGCGTTTCTTCTCCTGGGCCAGTTTGCTCTCGACCAGCGCCGCCAAGTCGGCCAGGCGAGCGCGATCTGCCTCTTCGATGGCCTCGACGAACTGCGCCAATACGGCTGGGCCAAAATCGGTGATCAGGCCATCGAGCACTTCACGTGACAAA
Source organism: Anaerolineales bacterium (assembly GCA_034435515.1). GTDB lineage: Bacteria > Chloroflexota > Anaerolineae > Anaerolineales > UBA6663 > DATDRS01. Next base: position 1,104 of record DAOTXG010000016.1, on the reverse strand, counting down.
CGCTCCATGAGTTGTTCGCGCGTAAAGCGTGGCATATAGACAAAGGCCCTCGAAACCTTGCGGCGCTCCAGAAAACCTTTGTCCACCAGGCGGTTCATCACGGTCATGATGGTCTTATAGTTGGCGCGTTTGCCCAACCGATCCACCACCTCTTGCACGGTGGGCTCTTCCAGTGACCAGATCACGTTCATAATCTTGGCTTCGAGCTCGCCGAAGAGACGAGCCAGGCCGTGTTGGTCCAGGCGAAAAGTGTTTAGGCGTACCATTTAGCCATCTCCTGTCGCCATTATATCTCTGGTGAGCAGTCCTGCAACAGGCCGGCATTATTTCAATCTTTCAATCTCAATTAGTCAGCCCCCCCAGCGCCGCCTCCAGCTTCGGTGTCATCTCGCCGCCCCGCTAATTTCACCACAACCCCGTGTCCAGACCCGGGTTTTCCCAGGGCGTCGTCCGCGCGGTTTGACACGAAAAGAGGACGGTATATACTTCGGCTATCTGCCGGGGTCAAAGGGCATGGGGTTGATTTCTTCTGAGCACGGCTATCGCATCAGTTTAGATACGCAGATGGAAGAGCAGGGACAGGAGGGCCATATCTGCCGTCATTTGTGCCGCGTGCCGCGTGGCGCAAGTGGCGGCTTTTTGCTTTTCGCCAGGAGAAAGGAGGGTTGTTGCGCTATCCGCAACACGTTGCCCGTATCGTGGAGTCATCTTCAGTCATGTGGAGGTGGCCCATGTACGGCAGCAAGAGCGAAAAGCGGCAGCGGCTGGAAAAGATGGCGGCGCTGGTGGCGCTGGCCCCGGAGGGAGTGACGCAGGCCGCGCTGGCCCGGATCCTGGGCGTCGCCCGCTCGACGGTCTGCGATGACCTGGCGGAGCTGGAACGGCTGGGGGTGCTGCTGGCCGAGGACGAGGACGGGCGGCTGACGCTGTTTCGGCGCGCGTCGCCGAACGGCGAGGGTTAGAAATGGGTTGGTGTTGCCATTTTTCGGCAACAAGTGTGATAAGGTAGAGTCGTAGGAGGCCGTATGAACCGGACTCAGGGCAAATCGGCGCGGTTGGAGCAGATTGAACGGCTGTTGCTGGCATTCCCGGAAGGGCTGACCC